>JBOGWW010000050.1:0-3133 GCA_050693655.1 Actinomycetota bacterium
AAAAAGAGGCGGGCGTTGCCAACGTCGAGTTCCTGAAGGGTTTCATCGAAGCCGTACCCCTTCCCGCCGAAACCATCGATGTGGTCATCTCGAACTGCGTCATCAATCTCTCGGAAGACAAACCCTCGGTGTTTGCGGAGATGTTCAGGATTCTGCGGCCCGGTGGACGGGTCGGGATCACCGATGTCGTGGCCGACGACGGGCTCTCGCCGGCCGATCGAGCCGCGCGCGGCAGCTACGTGGGCTGCATCGCCGGGGCGCTCTCCTTCACGGAGTACCGCGCCGGTCTCGAGGCCGCAGGCTTCGGGGAGATCGCGGTCGACTCCACCCACGAGGTCAACGACGGGATGCACTCGGCGATCATCACGGCCGTCAAGCCGATGCCGGCTGCTATGAGGCCTTGATGGAATGAGTGTCACACCAAACGTCGTGTTCCTGTGCGTGCACAACGCAGGCCGCTCGCAGATGGCCTCGGGCTGGATGACGCATCTCGCGGGCGAGCAGGTCGAGGTGTTCTCCGGTGGATCGGAACCGGCGAGTGATGTGAACCCCGTCGCCGTGGAGGCGATGGCGGAGATCGGAATCGACATCGGCGGCGCATCTCCCAGGGCGTGGACGGACGAGGCCCTGCGCGCCGCAGACGTGATCGTGACCATGGGATGTGGGGACGCATGCCCCTTCTACCCCGGCAAGCGCTACGAGGACTGGGAGCTCAAGGATCCCGCGGGACGTCCGCTGGCCGAGGTGCGCGCGATAAGAGACGAGATCAGAGCGCGCGTAGAAGGCCTCCTGGCGGAGCTCGTGCCTCAGAGCTGAGCGGCCGTTAGCGCGTCCATCAGCTCTCGGTCCGTCTCTGTACGAACGCGAGCGGCTGCGGTAGACCAGTCACTCATGAAACCGATCTTCTTTGCGACCGCGGGAGAGTGGCGTGCTTGGCTCGAGAAACATCACGCCGACAGTCGCGAGGTGTGGATGGGGTTGTACAAGAAGTCCTCCGGCAAACCCAGCATCACGTGGCCCGAGGCGGTGGACCAGGCGCTGTGCTTCGGGTGGATCGACGGGGTCCGGCGGGGAGTCGACGACATCAGTTATTGCAATCGATTCACGCCTCGAAGGCCCGGCAGCAACTGGAGCGCTGTCAACATCGAGAAGGTTCAGAAGCTCAAGAAGCAGGGGCTGATGCACCCCGCCGGGCTCGCCGCCTTCGAGGAACGCTTGGCGGCTCGCTCCGAGGTCTACTCCTACGAACGAGCCAACGCTCAACTCGGCGACGCCTACGAGAAGAAGCTTCGGGCCAACAAGAAGGCCTGGGACTTCTGGCAATCGCAGCCTCCCGGGTACCGGCGGACCGCGACCTGGTGGGTGATCAGCGCCAAGCGAGAAGAGACGCGCCGGAGGCGGCTCGGAACGCTCATCGAAGACTCGGCCGCCGCGCGAAGGATCGCGCTCCTGGCGCGCCCCCAGAAGAAATAGCTCGAAATATCTTGCGGACGGCGATCATTGAACAAACCACGACTTAGGTCACTTAGGCTGGGTCCGTAAGGAGGACTGGTTCGTTTGTATGGTGCGAGGCGCCGTGGGCGCGCCGATGATGCCTCCGCGGTCTCGGTCGCCGACCGGCTCCGGCCGGTAGTAACGAGCTTTCTCGGCGGAGAACCTCCGATCGCGTTTCGTTTTTGGGATGGAAGCTCACTAGGAAGCCCGGACGACCGGTCGGCGGTGACCTTGAGGTCGCCTAGAGCCCTCACCCGGCTTCTGTACGCGCCGGGAGAGCTGGGCTTCGCCCGCGGATACGTCGGCGACGACCTGGATATCGAAGGAGACATCTTCGAGGTCCTCGGACTGCGAGACATGCTGGCGAAACGCACGCAACACACCGATCTGCGTCTCGATGCCCGTGCCGGCGTGCTGCTGCTTCGGGCGGCGTTAGGGCTCGGCGCGCTGGGGCTGCCTCCGCCGGCGCCTCCCGAAGAGATCCAACTGCGGGGTCGTCTCCACTCCAAGCGCCGTGATGCCGCCGCCATCTCCCATCACTACGACGTCGGCAATGATTTCTACCGTCTCGTGCTCGGCGACACGATGACCTACTCATGCGCCTTCTTCGAGCGAGACGACATGACCCTGGACGAGGCGCAAACTGCCAAATACGACCTCGTCTGCCGGAAGCTGGGTCTCAAACCCGGGATGCGACTGCTGGACGTGGGTTGTGGATGGGGCGGCATGGTGCTCCACGCGGTGCGTCACTATGGGGTCTCCGCGGTCGGCATCACGCTGTCGCGCGCGCAGGCGGATCTCGCGGCTCGGCGAGTGGCCGAGAGCGGGGTAGGACACCTTGTGGATATCCGTTGCCAGGACTACCGAGAGGTCCGCGACGGACCGTTCGATGCCATCTCCTCCATAGGGATGTTCGAGCACGTCGGACTGGCCCAGCTTGCTGAGTACTTCTCCGTGCTGGAGAGCTTTCTCGTCCCCCGAGGTCGTCTGCTGAACCACGCAATCTCGAAACCATCGGGGGAGCCGGGCTTCGACGCGCGTTCGTTCGTGTCCCGCTATGTGTTCCCCGATGGAGAACTGCAGGAAGTCGGTGGAGTCGTCAGCGCGATGCAGAGGCTCGGTCTCGAAGCGCGCGACGTAGAGTCACTGCGCGAGCATTACGCGCTCACCCTTCGCTCGTGGGTGAGAAATCTGGAGAGCAACTGGACCGAGGCCGTAGACCTCGTGGGCCTGGGCCGGGCCAAGGTTTGGAGGCTCTACATGGCCGGCTCCGCGCTCGGTTTCGAGGCTTCGAGGATCAACCTGCATCAGGTTCTGGGAGTGAAACCCGACGCCCGCGGAGGCGCGGGAATGCCCCGCACGCGTGTGTCGTTCGTAGGGGACGGCCAGCGGCAGCTGTAAAGACAGGTTCTTGTCTCTGCGACCGACAAATATCGAATCGCCGCGCCTATGATGTCCCCTCATGTGAAACTCGCCGATGGTGCGGGCCAGGGTGGAGAGGAGCAACCCGGAATGACCGATCTCGCAGCCGCGGAGCGCGCGGCCCAGACCCCAGCGACCACGGGGTCGGGGGAGCTCGAGCTCCTGCTGGAGCGCTACCGGGTGGAGCTCACCGCCTACTGCTACCGCATGCTGGGCT
>JBOGWW010000051.1:0-2632 GCA_050693655.1 Actinomycetota bacterium
CCTCACGGGGGCCTGGAATGACAATGATCGACGGTGGATGGGGATCCTCCGGGTGGTCGGGGGCGGTGGTGGGGTCGGCGGGTGGGTAGGGTCGGGGCTGGAGGTGGTTCATGATCGCCACGCTCGATCCCGGCTTCACGGTCGACGAGGACGAGGCTCACCTCGGCGAAGCTCAGCGACTGCCTCCGCAGCACGAACACATGCGGAAGCATCAACAGAAACTCACCCCGCTGAAGAACCCACGCGTGGGCCGCGCGACGCGGGTGCCCTGAGTGGAGGTCGAGCCGATCCAGCACCTCGTTCGTCCGGCCACGGGCGACCCCGAGGGTGCGCTGGTTCTCCATCACGGCCGGGGGGCCGGCGCACGGGACCTCTATCCTCTGCTCGACATCCTCGATCCCGAGCGGCGCCTGATCGGGCTTTGCCCCCAGGGGCCCCTGGCGCTACCGCCCGGTGGGGCCCACTGGTACGCGGTGCACCGGGTCGGCTATCCCGATCCTCAGACCTTCTGGCCGACCTTCGGGCGGCTGAAGGAATGGTTCGATTCGATCGAAGGCGAGTACGGAATCGGCATCGGGAGGACGCTCGTGGGCGGGTTTTCGCAGGGTGCCGTGATGAGCTATGCGATCTCGCTCACCGCCGGACGTTCGCAGCCGGCCGGTCTGCTCTGCTTCTCGGGTTTCATCCCGAGGGTCGACGGGCTGGATATCGAGCTGAGCGGCCGCGCCGGGCTCCCGGTGGCGATCGGTCACGGCACTCAGGACCCCGTCATCGGAGTCGAGTTCGGGCGCGCCGCGAAGACGGAACTGGAGGCTGCCGGGTGCGACGTCGTCTACAGGGAGTCGCCCATGGGACACAGCATCGATCCGGGCTGGCTGAAGACGCTCGTGCCCCGCGTCGCGGGCATCGTCGACGGCTTCAGCGCATCCGGCGAGCCGGCGGTCGGAGGCTGAGCCAAAGCGGTCAGCGGCGCGCCGCCATCCGCACGGCGGCGCGCAGCTTGCGCACGGGATAGGTGCCACCGAACCCTGCGGGAGCGGGATCGTCCGGCGTAACGGCCTCGGTCTCCTGCGGCTCGGCGGTCGTTGCATAGGCCCGAGCGAGGCGCTCCTTCCGCACCACGTCGAGCGCGTAGGTCGCGGCGAGCAGACAGGCGAAACCACTGATGAAGAAGCCCGCCCGTACCCCGAAGGTTTCGCCGATCCAGCCGACGATGGGACTCCCGATGGGGGTGGAGCCGAGGAACACGACCGAGTACAGAGCCATCACCCGTCCGCGCATCGCCTCGCTGGCGTTCAACTGAAGAGTCGAGTTTGCGGTCGCGACGAACGCGATGCCCGCCGCGCCCATCGGGACGAGCGCGACCATCTCGAGACTCAAACTGGGAGCGACTCCCGCGAGACAGATCAACAGACCGTAGGCGATGGCCGAGTAGATGAGGGTCTTGCGGGTGGGACGCGTGCGACTGGCTGCGAACAGAGCACCAAACACCGTGCCGACGCCCATCACCGCCGAGAGTGCCCCGTAGGTACCGGCTCCGCCGCCGAACTCCTTCTCGGCCATGACCGGAAGCAGGATGCGGAAGTTGAACGCGATCGTCCCGATGATCGCCATCATCAACAAAGAGGTGCGGAGGATCGGAGTGTTCCAGACGTAACGGAGGCCTTCGCGCAGCTGTCCCCTGGCACGCTCAACCGGGGCGGTCCGGTGCAGTTCGGCAGGGTTCATCTTCGTCATGCTCACGATCACCGCGACGAACGAAACCGCGTTGATGATGAAACACCACGCGATGCCTACTCCCGCGATGAGGATGCCGGCGACGGCGGGCCCGATGACGCGCGCGGAGGTGAACACCGTGCTGTTCAGTCCCACCGCGTTGGAGAGCTGCTCCTCTCCCACCATTTCGATGACGAAGCTCTGGCGCGTCGGAACCTCGATGACGCTCACGCTTCCCAGCGCGAAGGCGAGGACGTAGATCATCCACAGTTCCACCAGCCCGAGCGCGGTGAGAATTCCGAGCAGAGCGGCAAGGAGCGCCGCCGCGCTCTGTGTGGCGATCAGGATCTTGCGTTTGTCGAAGCGATCCGCGACGATGCCGCCCCACATTCCGGCGACCAGGACGGGGGTGAACTGCAAGGCGGTGACCACGCCGAGGGCGACGCCGCTTCCGGTCAACTGGTACACCAGCCACATCTGGGCGACGGACTGGATCCAGGTTCCCGACATGGAGACGATCTGACCGAAGAAGTACAGGCGATAGTTGGGGACGCTGAGGGACGAGAAGGTCCGCCGCGCCACTCGTTCTACTGGACTCAAACTACTTTTCCTCCAAGAGCTTCTCTAGGACCTCGACCGCCTCTTCGAGCTTGGCCACCTGTTCGGGCTCGAGCTTCCGGAGCTTGCGGGCGAGGTATGCGTTTTTTCGTGACCGGTTGCGAGCCATGAGCTTCGCCCCCTCGCGGTTCAGGCTCAGGTGCTGGATGCGCCTGTCCTCGGAGTCCGCGGTCCGGCTCACCAGGCCCCCGTCCTCGAGCCGCCCCACGATCTTGCTCATCGTCGGAGGCGTGACTCGCTCGGCCTCGGCGAGTTGGCCGAGCGTGACCGGCTGCCGGTACTCGATGCTGGCCAGGGC
>JBOGWW010000052.1:0-4992 GCA_050693655.1 Actinomycetota bacterium
CCGTCGGGGTCCTTGAACCAGGCGATCTTGCCATCGGCGAGCTCGTGTATCCCTTTTTCGTCGGTCTTTAGCGAAGGCTCGGCGTAGCGCTCGAACGTCACACCTTTGGAAGAGAGCTCGTCGACCACCTGCTCGATGTCGGCCACGTACCAAGTGGCGAGAGTCGTGGCCGCCTTTTCGGCGCGAGCGGGAGACGCATACACGCGCAGCGATGAACCGCCTCCGCACGAGTACACGCAGCTGCCATCGGCCCGCTCCTCGACTCCCGTAAAGCCGAGCTTCTCCTCGTAGAAACTCCTGGAGTGGATCATGTCTGAGACCGCGACCGACACGTCCACGTTGACGAACGTGACCTCGGCGCCGGGACACACTCTGTAGTTGCTCAAGCTCATTTGTTCTTCCTCTCGGAGTTGCACGTCATCCTCCTTTTTCGACGTGTCTCAGAAGTAAGGACTGCCAGGAGGCGGAAAACTCATCGGTAACGCGGGGGCAATAGCCGGTTACTAGAAGGCTTCGCCACTGCCGGAAGGGGCAGGCGGGCCCCCCACGAGCAGCGAATGCCGCGATTAGTTTCGAGGCGATTAGTAGTCTCAGCATCGACCGTTCGATGGTGAGCGACCCCGCAACGAGAGGATCACGCCGTGACTACAAGCGACGCACCGAAGGTTGGACGCGACACGTCCCTTCTGGACGCTCCGCCCGAGCCGCGCGGAGTGGACGAGCTGGTGACCGCGGTCCGCGGCGTGGTCGGCAGGCATGCCGACTGGCAGCAGACCGCCGAGCTCGTGGCGGGCGAGTTGCGGCGTCACCTGCCGTCGCCCGACATACTCACCCTCGAGCAGCGGGCCGGCGACCCGGACACCCACCGCAGTCACCTGCTTCACGTCGAGCCCGGCGGAGCCTTCTCCGTCGTCGGCCTCGTCTGGCGCCCAGGGCAGATGACCCCGATCCACGACCACGTGACCTGGTGCGTGTTCGGGGTCCTCCAGGGAATGGAGTACGAGGAGCTGTTTACGCTCGACGAGAAGAAAGAGGTCCTCGTCGAGGCGCGAACCAACTCGAACAGCACGGGCCAGGTAAGCGGTTTCGCCCCGCCCGGCGACATCCACCGCGTCCGCAACTCGGGTGACGAGACCGCCATCTCGCTCCACATCTACGGGACCGACGTCTCCCGCATCGGCTCCAGCGTCCGGCGTTACTACGATCTCCCGGTACGAACCGGCTGAGGGAAACGGGCACGTCCCAGGCTCATCGCCCCGCGATGAGTCTCGCATCGACTCCCGGTCTTAATAGCGACCGCTCCGATTCGCTCCGTCGCTACCGGTTTGTTTGGGGTTTGCCTTCTGGCTCGGCCCCGAGCCTCTCTTGCCGTTTTGTGACATCTTCTTGATGTGAAGATGGCAATCGCTTTCGATTTTTCGCGCTCTTGCGATAACTAACTTGCGTGGATAGCGAATCACTGAACCCGGAGCTACCGGACGGGGTCGACGGTGAGGAGTATCAGCGAATCCGGGGGCTCATGCGGGTCTCCGTCCTGAGCGTGGGGAGAGGCAGCGGAATCGACCCCTGGGATGTGGTCGACGAGGCCTGGAGCTCGATGGCGGCCAAGAACTTCGAGCGCCAGGGGCCTTTCCGGCCCTTCGCCATAAGGGTTGCGAGGAACAAGGCCATCGATGCACTACGGCGGGCAGAAGTTAAGAGAATGGGTCCGTCCCTAGACGCTCCGCTTTACGAGGAAGAGGGAGAAGAGGTCACGAGGAAGGACCTTCTGCGCGGATCAGAGGGCGCAGACGTCGATTACTTCGAGTACGGCGACGAGATCGAGAAGGTTGAACTGCTCGCGCTGGTCGAGGAGGCACTCGATCGGGCTCTGACGGCAACCGAAAAGAGAGTGTTCCACGAAGTTCAGTTCAACGAAAAGAGCCGTGCCGCAGTGGGGCGCGAGCTCATACCGCCGGTAACTGGTCAAAGGGTGGGACAGATCATGGCCACGGCTCTCATCAAGATCCGGACGCACCTCAAGCACCACGGCCGGCTACCGGATGAGGAATCCAGGCAGAACGAATCGAAGGAGGTGAGGTAGATGGCCGAGAGTAGTGACCGCATCGAGGAGGCACTCGCCGCGTACCTCGACCATGTCGAGATGGGCGGGCCGAAGCCGGACATCAGCCACCTCAGTCCTTCAGAGCAAGAGGAATTGCAGGAGCTGATCCGTATCCTCGAGCTAACCGGTGGCGTCGCGCTGGGGCTCGGCCGCCGCGAGGAGGGAGCGGAGAAGGAATCGGCTCCTCCCGATGAGGTCGCGCCCACCCCTCACCCGGAGCTCAACGACCGAGTTCGGGCGCAGCTCCGAGAGTCCCTTCCGCCCGATGTTCGCATCACGCCGGACGCCACGACCTTCGTGATCCGACTGGGTGGAGTGGACATCATTGGGAGATGGCTCGTCGGAACCTTCGGTGGACGTATTCGTGTGTGGCTCCTCGATGCCGATGACGCGGAGGAGCTCAAACGGAACGAAGACTGTCTGGACGACCTGGGACGCGTGTTTCGGATGTTCCCCGACACTGCCGCAATCGCCATTACGTCCAAGGATTCGACGAGTCTGCTCGTCGAGCCCGAGGACTGCGCTCCACACATCCAAGGTCCTGGGGGCACGTTGGTCGGTCGTCGTTATCGGCGACCCATTCAACCCGTCGCCCAAGCGGTGGCGGCATTTTTGCACGAGCTGATTCCCTACTGGGACCCCGTTCCGGCCTTCGATCAGGAGGCGGGGCTCAGCATCGATGTGACGACCATCGCACAACGGGCTGCCAACACCGCTATCGAGACCCAACGAGGCATCGGTGACCGAGCCCGCAAGACGAACCCCAAGAAGGAAGCGCTCCTGGATCTAGGAAAGCGGGAGGTCTCCGCACTGAACAAGATGGTGGCCGGCCTTTACGACGGAAGCGTTGACCCGGACGATATCGTCGCTCAACTCAAGAGGCTGGCGCAGCGATGATTCAACGGTTGCGGCTGCAGTACTGGCGTGCCTACGACAACCTCGATCTCGAGTTTGGTCCCGGGGCCACGTATGTCGTCGCTTCAAACGGCATCGGAAAGACATCCCTGATCATGGGGGCTGCGTGGGGACTTCTGGGTGACGCCGCGGAAGTCAACGCGATTGAACAGATACGAGGCGAGGCCGAAGAGGCGAGTGTAGAAGTGGTCGTGCGTCTTCCATCGGGAGCGAGCCTGGCGATCACCCGATCGGTAGATCGACGAGGCCGCGGCGAACTCAAGGCCGAGCTCGCCGAGAGGGTCATTACGACCCAGAGTGAGCTCGATGAGCTGCTCGCGGAGGAGTCGGGCGCCGACGTGCACGTGATGAGTCAACTCACGTTCATGATTCACGGGGGTTCACTGGAGACGACTCAAGGCGAGTTCCAGCTTCAGGATCACTTGGCGAGCGTTTTCGGAGTCACTCCACTGTTCCAAGCAGCCCTGGAAGCCGAGGCCACCGCGACCGCGGCGGCCAGCGCCCTACGAAAGCTGAAGACGGTGCGGCGGTCGGAGAAACGCCAGAGGGATCAACTGCTTGCCGAAATGCAATCTCTGGATCAGCAGTTGCTCGCCGCTCACGAGGAACGTGGACGAGCAGCCGCGGCGATGAATGAAGCGGGCGAGAGGCATCGAACGGCGGAAGAATGGGTCCGATTCCGAGTTTCCCTGGAGAGCCGCAGGAAGAAGCTTGAGTCCTTTGCCGAAGAAGCCGGCTCACTGCTCAAGAGCACGGTGACATCCGACGACGTCATCGAACTCCTGGAGCGGACCGAACGAGAACTCGAGGACTCGATCTCAACAGCCGAGAACAAAGCCGCAACTGCTGGGGGCAAGGCCGACCTGATCGAACAAGCGATGTCACAGCTTGGGGACTCGGAAGCCGTCTGTCCCACTTGCTTGCGCCCACTTTCCCAACACGAAGCGGACCGGGCCGAGCAAGAGCACAGGAAGCACCTCAGCGACCTTGCTGCAGTCATGGCCGAGGCCGAAGAGGCTGGGAACAGCAACCGAGATACCTTGCGCGAGGTAAGGCAACTCCTGGTGAAGATCCGAGCAGTCCCGATTCCGGCGGAACCAGACTCCGGCGCCGGTGATTCCGATGCGGAAACAACTCAGGAGGAGTTCCAGCGGGCGAGGGATGCGGTCCAAGAAATCGATCAGTTGATCGCAATGCATTCCGCGTCGCGGAAGTCGTTGGAAGACGCGCTAACGACGCTCGATGAGGACGAACGTCAAATTCAGGAGCAAGTGGTGTTGTATCGCGAAGAGGGTGTAGCGCTCGCCGCGGGGGAAGCGTTCATGGCTGCTGGGAGCGCCATCACCAAGGAGTTCATCGAACCTCTCGTGTCGGAGGTTGCGATGCGTTGGAAGCGCATTTTCGGGGCGGGTGGATTGAACCTTAGTCCCGAGGGCCGGATCACTCGAACGGTGGGCGACCGCGTGCTGGGGTTCGAGTCTTTAAGCGGTGGTGAGAAGGTGTGGGCTCAACTCCTGACCCGGCTTCTTGTTTCGGGCGCATCCACGCACGCACCTTTTGTGTGGCTGGACGAACCTCTCGAGCATCTTGACCCTCGACTCAGGAAAGTAGTTGCCGGGACACTGGCCAAAGCGGCTTCCGGCGCGGGCCTGCGTCAGGTCGTCGTTACGACCTACGAGAGCGAGCTGGCACTCCAGCTCATGGAGGACGTACCCTCCGCCTCCCTCGTTTACGTGACGACTTCGTAACGCGCCTCAGCGCACGTTTTCGTGGCGCGCTTTCGATTTCGTCCGTTCATCGATGACTCCTTTAGCAGTCGGATAAGGCCGAACTAAGGGAGGTTCGCATGACCGATCTCGCAGCCGCGGAGCGCGCGGCCCAGACCCCAGCGACCACGGGGTCGGGGGAGCTCGAGCTCCTGCTGGAGCGCTACCGGGTGGAGCTCACCGCCTACTGCTACCGCATGCTGGGCT
>JBOGWW010000053.1:0-6843 GCA_050693655.1 Actinomycetota bacterium
CGGTTCAGTTCGGATACGACATCTTCGAAGATCTCTGGATCCTGGAGAACACCGCGGTGTGGATGGAGGACCAGGTCTACGGTGGGATCAACGACAATCTCCAGTACCTGCCGACCAGCAGCATGCGACGCCCGCAGGTTCCCCTCGATTTCGGCGCCGGTTTCTTCGAGTACGGCAACTTCATCTTCTGGAAATACGCGACCGAGAGATTTGGAACGAGGCTCGTCAAGCAGGTGTGGGGGAAAGCCGACGGCGGGCGCGGAGGTCCCGACCTGTACTCGCTGTCCGCTTTACGTGCCGTCGTCCAGCGACGCTCGGGATTCGGCAAGACGTTCGCGAACTTTGCGGTCGCGAACTTCACACCGGAGCACCACTACAGGAAGGGCGCCCTCTACGAGGACCGGATAGGGGGAGCCCCGATCAACAAGCGGTTCACCCTCGGACGAGCGAAGCGAAGGACCGCTCTCCGGAAACCCAGGCTCGATCACTTGTCCAGTTCCTACTTCAGCTTCGCGGCGCGCAAGGGAGTCAGACCAGGGGCGAGACTGAAGGTGAACGTAGACGGTCCTGGAAGGAAGTCGAAGCCCAAAGCCACCTTGGTCGCGTACAACGGCACGAGGATCGTTGCCGGGAAGTGCGTCTCGCTGAACCGCCGCGGAGAGGGCAGTGCCGGGATCCGTTTCGGAAGCAGGGTGACCCGAGTCCTGCTGGTATTGACCAACGCCAGCACGCGCTTCAGGAACTGCTTCGCCATTCCGACCTCCCCCTATTCGTGCGCGGGAAGGCCGCTCGATCAGAACCGAGTCTTCAGGTTCAGGGCGAGACTCCTTCAATAGGCAATCTATGCTTGCGGGACGACCGGTACCCGGCGAGGACTGGAGCGGAATCCACCAGCATGTCCACATCGGCACCAACTCCCAAGTCTCGGGTTGCCCTGATCGGCGCCGGACGTGTGGGGACGGCCGTGGCCGAGCTCCTGCGTCGCCGGGGACGCGCGCTGGCGGGCGTCTCGTCGCGCCGCGCCGAGTCCGCCGAGCGCGCGGCCGCCGCCCTGGGAACGAGCGTGTTCGACCATCGCATCGCCTTGCCCGAGGCGGATATCTTCCTGGTCGGGGCTCCCGACGGAGCCATCGCGCCGGTCGCCTCTGAGATCGCACCCTTCCTGCACGAGGGCGCCGCGGTGATCCACTTCGCCGGCGCCCTGGGGCTGGCTCCACTGGGCGATGCGAGTGCGGTGGGGGCGGGGGTGGCGGCGCTCCATCCCGTTCAATCCTTCCCCGACGTCGAGACCGCGCTCGAACGCCTGCCGGGATCCGCGTGGGGTGTGACCGCGTCGGAAGGCATCCTGCGCTGGTCCGAGGATCTGATCACGGAGGAGCTGGAGGGACTCGCCGTGACGGTTCCCGAAGCTGCCCGTCCCACCTGGCACGCTGCCTCCGTGAGCACTTCGAACGGGGTCGCTGCCCTTCTGGCCACCGGAGAGGCGATGCTCGCCTCTGTGGGCATCGACCGGCCGCAACGAGTGCTCGGCCCTCTCGCCGCCGGAACGGTTGCGAACGCCCGCCGACGGGGAGGTGCGCTGACTCTGACGGGACCGGTGGTGCGGAGCGAGAGCGCCACCATCGCAAGGCACCTGGAGGCCCTTGCGATCACGGCCCCTGAGCTCGTGGAGGATTACGCCCGCGTCGCTCGCATCATCGTAGGCGCCGCACTGCGGGCTCAGCGAATAGCCGACGAGCAAGCCGCGAAGATGCTCGACCTATTGGAGAATGCCGGCCGATGAGGGTGGTACGGAAAATAGACGAGTTGCGCTCCGCGCTCCAAGAGTGGCGACGCCGAGATTTGACCATCGGCCTCGTGCCCACCATGGGCGCGCTGCATGAAGGGCATCTCTCAATCGTGCGACTGGCCCGGAATTCATGCGATGTCGTGGTGGTGAGCGTGTTCGTCAATCCGAGGCAGTTCGGACCCGGGGAGGACTACGAGCGCTATCCGCGCGACACCGAGGGCGACCTCGAGCTGCTCGAGGGGGAGCGCACGAACATCGTCTTCCTCCCGAGCGTCGACGACATGTATCCGCCCGACGCCACGGTCGGAGTGACGGTGGGGCCCATCGGGGACCTCTTCGAGGGGGCCGACCGTCCCGGGCACTTCGACGGTGTGTGCACGGTCGTTGCCAAGCTGTTCAACATCGTCGAGCCCCACATCGCGGTCTTTGGTCAGAAGGATGCCCAGCAGGTCGCGGTCCTCAAGCACATGGTCGACGACCTTGATTTTCCGCTCGAGCTGATCGTGGGTCCCATCATGCGCGAGCCCGACGGACTCGCCATCAGCAGCCGTAACGTCTATCTCACCTCCCAGGAGCGGGACCAGGCGCTCGCGCTGTCCCGTGCGCTGGAGTTGGGCCGCAAGGCCTACCTGCAATCCGGAGATGCGCAGATAGCCGAGAAGACGATGGTCAAGCATCTTCACCACGCCAAAGGAATCGAGCTTTCGTACGCTCACGCAGTGCACTCGGAAACCTTCGGCGCACCCGAGCACGGAGGTCCCGTCCTGCTGATCGTCGCGGCTCGAGTGGGAAACACGAGACTCATCGATAACCTTGTGATTTCGCCGGCCGACGGCGAGGGAAACTGAGGAGACTAACGATGCTGCTGGCGATCGATGTGGGGAACACCCAGACGCACCTCGGAGTGTTCCGGGGCGACGACCTGACCCACGAATGGCGCATTTCGACCGCGCCCGATCGCACCGCCGACGAGCTGGCGCTGATCTCCGGGCAGTTCCTCGGGCTAGCCGATCTCTCGTTCTCGCGCGAGATCACCGGCGTGGCGATCTGCTCGGTGGTGCCGCCGCTGACACAGGAACTGCGCCGGATGACCGAGCGCTATTTTGGTTTCCCCGCCGTCGTGGTCGAGCCCGGGACGAGGACCGGCATCGCCATCAAGATGGACAACCCGCGCGAGGTGGGAGCCGATCGCATCGCGAACGCGGTCGCTGCTAACGACATGTTTCCAGGCGAGCCGACGATCGTTGTCGACTTCGGCACCGCGATCACGGTGGATGCGGTCTCCGCCAAGGGGGAGTATCTCGGCGGTGCGATCACGCCCGGCATCGAAACCGCGGCCGACGCGCTTTACCAGGCCACCGCTCAGATTCGGCGCGTCGAGCTCATCGCTCCGGAACAGTCGATCGGTAAGTCGACCGTTCAAGCCGTGCAGGCGGGGATCGTCTACGGGAACGCGGCTCTGGTGGACGGACTCATCGAAAGGGTCAGCAAGGAGGTGGGCGGCAACGCCAACGTGATCGCCACCGGAGGCCAGGCCCCCATAGTCGTCGCGTACTGCAAACTCGTGGACCGCATCGAACCCGATCTGACTCTCGTAGGGTTGCGACTCATCTTTCAGCGCAATTTCGAAGCCGAGACGGAATGAAAAACGAGAACCAGCGCTATCCCTACAAGTACGAACGAACCGCCGAGATCGGTGACCTGCGCGCGCGCTTCGACTCGCTCGAGCCGGGCCAGGAGACGTCCGAGACCGTAAGCGTGGCGGGGCGCGCCATGACCGTACGAGGCCAGGGCAAGGCCGCGTTCGCGGACCTGCGCGACTCGACGGGCCGCATCCAACTCTTCGCACGCCAGAACCTGATCGGCGACGAGGGGATGGCGTCCTTCAAGGAGATAGGCGTTGGCGACATCCTGGGGGCCGAGGGCGAGATCATCAAGACGAGGCGCGGTGAGCTCTCGATCAACGTGCGCTCGGTCACTCTGCTCGCACCGGCTCTGCGGCCGATGCCCGACACCTTTCACGGGATTGCGAACGTCGAGACTCGTTACCGGCAGCGCTATCTGGATCTGCTGCTGACCGACGACGTGCGCCGGGCCGTCGACGGCCGCGCCAGGGCGAACGCCGCGATCCGTAGCTTTCTGGACGCGCGCGGCTTCGTCGAAGTCGAGACGCCGCTCTTGCACCCCGTCGCCTCGGGTGCGACGGCGCGGCCCTTCAAGACACACCACAACGCCCTCGACATCGATCTCTATCTGCGCGTCGCCCCCGAGCTCTATCTGAAGCGCTTGCTGATCGGAGGGCTCGATCGCGTTTACGAGCTCAACCGCAGCTTTCGCAACGAGGGCGTGTCGAGTCAGCACAACCCCGAGTTCACGATGCTCGAGGCCTACGAGGCCTACGCCGACTTCGACGACACGATGGCGCTCGTCGAGGAGCTCGTGCGCGCGGTTGCATTGGCCGTGACCGGGGGCCAGGAGATCGTGGCGAGCGATCAGACGATCGATCTAGCGCAGCCGTTTCGGCGGATGACGATGTTCGAGGCGATAGTGACCCACGGAGGGCCCGACCTCCTCGACACCTGGAAGGCCGGTGATTTCGAGACCGTCGCACACGAGGCAGATAGAGCGGGCGTTCATGTCGACCCCAAGTGGCCTCCGGGCAAGGTGCTCGCAGAGGTCTACGAAGCCATCGCCGAGCGCAAGCTACTGGAGCCCACCTTCGTCGTCGGTTACCCGAAGGACGTCTCCCCGCTCGCAAAGGACCATCGCAGCATCGACGGCTTCACCGAACAGACGGACCTCATCGTCGGAGGCGTCGAGATCGCGCCGATCTACTCCGAGCTGAACGATCCGGCCGAGCAGCGACGCCGCTTCGAGCAGCAGGCGAAGCAACGGGCTGGCGGGGACGAGGAAGCCATGATCGCCGACGAGGATTTCCTCGAGGCGCTCGCCTACGGAATGCCCCCTGCCGGCGGCTACGGTCTCGGAGTGGACCGCCTTCTGATGCTGCTCCTGGGCCTGCCGTCGCTGCGAGAGGTGATTGTCTTCCCGACCCTCAGGCCGGAGGCCTAGAGAGTCTCTTCCTGATCCTGGGTAGTGCGACTGGGTCCGTTCGGACGCTCGCGAAGGAACCTGGGGACGCCCCGAACTGTCTGAAGAACAATGCGAAGATTCTTCGTCATGGCGCAAATGCCACGGGCCCGACTACGCCGCCTTCCCCTCTGCTTGTTACTGGCCGCAGTGCTGCTCGGCGCGTGCGAGGGTTCGCCGAGGACGCAACGAGGAGCCGGCGGCAATCCTCAACCCACGCCGACCGAGACCGACTCGCGCGTCATCGGTCTCGTCGGAACCTTCTCCGGTCCGATGGCCTGGAGGGGTGAGGATGCCTTCGAGGGCGCGGACGTCAGCGTTGGCGATCTCAACCGCAACCTCGAAGAGGACGCTATGCCCTTCGAGCTCGTGAGTCTCGACGACGGAGGCGATGCCGACCGCGCTGCGGCACTCGTGGAGGAACTGACCGAGTTGCCGCGCATAGCCGGGATCGTCTACGCCGGACCTCCCGAAGCGCTCCCCGCAGCCGAGGATGCGCTCGCGAGGGCCGGAATCCCGGCCATACTCTGCTACGGCGATCTCTACGGCGCACGCCGGTTGAGCGCTCACGTGTTCCAAATGTCTCCCTCTTATCTCTGGCAGGGCCGGACGCTCGCTCGCTACATGGCGTCGGACCGGGAGTACCGGACCGTCGGAGTGCTGGCCGAGGACTCGCCCGATGGGAGGACCGCAATCACGACATTGCGGCAGGAGGTCAAGCGAGCCGGACTACGGCTGCGCGCGGCGGTCGCCTACGACCCCTCGGCGAAGGCTTTTCAGAAGGAGCTCCGAGCCCTGCGAGAGGCCAAGGTCGAGGCACTGGTCGTCCACGGGAGTCCTGCAGAGGTGGCGACGATCTTGGGTGACCTGCGCTCGATGGGGATTCGTTACACGGGAACCGAAGATGCCCGCATCGCAAGCGCGCCGCGAAGGCTCAGGCGCCGGCGCTCAGCCTCCAATTACTGGCGCCCTCAGATCCTCGCCCTCGACCTGGCCATCAGCGACGAGACCGATCAGTCGATCCCGGTGGGAATGGTGGCCTCGGACACCTACGCGCGGGGAGCCCACTACCTGCCGGTGCCGAGCTTCCTACGGTTCGCAGAGTCGTTCGAGGATTGGTGGGCCGCGATTCCGACCGGTTGGGAGCTGCGGGCCTACGACTCGGTTCAGGTGATCGGCTGGGCGCTGGAGCAAGCTTCGGAGGGGGACGATCTGGCCGCCGTCCTCGAGGGGCTCGAGGGCACTCGCTTTGGGGGTCTCCCCGTCACCTTCGGACCCGACGATCACACGGCCGTGGACCAGACGACCGTAGGTCTCTGGACCCTGCCCCCCGAAACGCCCGACGCGCCGGACTCGCGCCGTCTAGAATGGGTGCCCCTGGCCAGGGGTTTCTCCATAAACGGGCGGCGTACCACGATTCGGCCCGAGGATTGGCGTCATCTCTTCAGGAATCCTCCACCTCCCAGGGCGCAGGCCCCCCGTTTCTCGAGGATGGAATTCGGCGTCACCAGCTCGAAAAACGACCCGATTCAGTGAGGATCCGGTGATTGGGGTGCTCCGAGTCTCAAGAGCGCGAGGAGCCCGCCGATGCCAATGGGAGAAGGGTTTAGGGGCCGGCTCATCGGCGCATTGAGAGATTGTGAAGCAGGATTTCGAGAGCGCCGGAGGAACGTTTGTCAGCCCCAGGACGTTCGATAGGTAGAGGCGTTCGCCGGAGGGTAACGACACCTCATTCGTATAATGAGTTAGCGGGCGCTCCGGCGGTCGCATTGACAACCGACCCGCGATCGCTCCGGCGGTCGCAAAAGATTGTCCGGGGATCCGGCACCGACCGTGTCCCACCGAGAGTTGGCGGAGCGGCGCAGGCGGCGAAGCGGACTCAACCGAAACGAAAAGGAGGCGTGGCCCAGTGTTCGAACGGTTCACCGACAGGGCCCGCAGGGTGGTAGTCCTCGCTCAGGAAG
>JBOGWW010000054.1:0-2981 GCA_050693655.1 Actinomycetota bacterium
GTCGTCCTCGGCCAGGCCGTCCTCGACGGAGACGATGGGGTACTTGTCGACCCACTCGCTCCAGAAGGCCACCATGTCCTCGCTCGAAAGAGTGCGCCGCTCGGACGTGAGTGAGTAAGAGCCGTTCTCGTAGATCTCGCTGGTTGCGGGATCGAGGGCCAGCGCCACATCCCTGCCGGGTTCGAGTCCCGCGCGACCCACCGCGTCGAGCAGGAGCTCGACTGCCTCGACGTTGGAGCCCAGGTCGGGCGCGAAGCCACCTTCGTCTCCCACTCCGGTGGCGAGTCCCTTTTCCTCGAGCACCTTCTTCAGGGTGTGATAGCAGCGCGCGCCCCACTCGAGCGCCTCCGCGAAGGTTCCGGCACCAACGGGAGCGAACATGAACTCCTGAAAGTCGACGGAGTTGTCCGCGTGCGCA
Organism: Actinomycetota bacterium; assembly: GCA_050693655.1. Classification (GTDB taxonomy): domain Bacteria; phylum Actinomycetota; class CADDZG01; order CADDZG01; family WHSQ01; genus WHSV01. The sequence continues at coordinate 419 of JBOGWW010000054.1, forward strand.
CCACCGTTTAGCACGTTCAGCATCGGCACCGGGAGCTGATGTGCGTCGGGTCCCCCCAAATACCGAAACAGAGGCAGGTCCAACTCGATCGCGACCGCATGCGCCGCTGCGAGCGACACACCGAGCATCGCGTTCGCGCCGAGCTTCGACTTGTTGTCGGTGCCGTCGAGATCGATCATCGCCTGATCCAGCGCCCGCTGGTCGAGGGCGTCGGACCCGAGGATGACCGGAGCGATCAGGTTGCGAATGTTGTCGACCGCATCGGCCACGCCCTTGCCCGAGTAGCGATCGCCGCCGTCGCGCAATTCGAGCGCTTCGCCGGCGCCGGTCGAAGCTCCCGAGGGCACCGCGGCTCGGCCGCGCGCACCGGAGTCGAGTTGGATCTCCGCCTCGACCGTGGGGTTTCCGCGCGAGTCGAGGATCTCCCGACCGCTGACGTGGACGATTTCGCTCAACCGACGGCCCTCCGTACCCTGAACCTCTGGTTTAACTTTAAGCAACACTTATAACAGGAGTCACAGCCAAAATCAGTATCTTCATCGGGCGCCGCCGCCCGTAGTGTTCTCGAAGTCTCAGCCGGTGTAGCTCAAGGAAGGGTCTACGCCGAACCCCGCTTGGTGATCCTCCCCACGACCTCGACCCTCACGGGGACGCCCTCGAACTCCTGGGGCAGGTCCTCGTCCGACGGTCGTTCCAGATTGACCTTGATGCAGAAACCGTCCTCGAACGGGGAGATGCCCACGCCGTTGACCGTGGGCCGATCGGCGATGAGAGCCGCGAGCTTGTCCTTGGCGGCCCGAGCACGGTCGAGGTCGGGTGCTGCCATGAAGCTAGGTTAGCAACTCGACGTCTTGCTCCGAGAGCACGACCTCGAGTGGGTTGAGGTAGGTGACGCCGAGCCCGTTCGATCCGCCCTGGTCGGAGCCCGCGAACAGGAGCCCGAAGCCGAGGCCGGAGCCGGTGGCGTAGACCAGCGACCCGCTGTCGCCGCCGAGGCTGAAGGGGTCCTCCCCGGTGCTCTCGACCTCGATCTGGTTGTCGAAGCGCAGCGAGCCGGAATCGTAGCCCACCATCAGGTTGTCGATCTCGAACGCAGTGATGCGACCCCGCGTCCGACCGGTCGTGCGACCCAGCTTCTCGACCTCCTGAGTACCCACCTCGATGACATCGGCGCTGCCGGCAAGTCGAAGGTCTTCGATCAGCGTGGCGGCGTCGAAGTCGATGTCGTCCAATCTCGCGATCGCGCAATCGACGAGGTTCGGCTCGTCCAGTTTCAACGGCACGAACGCACTCAGCGACGCGACCCGATCCCGCTCCAGGTCACCGCCGTCGAACGAAGCAGGCTGCAGGATGGGATCACCGACCGAGGCCTGGTTCTCATCGGCGAGCACGTGGTTGTTCGACAGGATCGCCGGAGGCCCGTCCGGCATCTCGACAAAGCAGCCGAGCGTTCCCGCGGTGACCTCGTGATGACCGACCGAGCTCCCGATCAGCAAGGGTCGCTGCCGGTCCCTGAAGCGGTCGTCCTGCAGTTTGAAGACACGACCCACATAGCGAACATCGACCTCATCGTGTGCCCGCCGCCTGATGGCTTCGAGCGCGGGGTGGTTCTGCACTCCTCTTCTTTGCACGCGCACCGCGAGGTTGAAGTCTTCTTCGCCGGTCGAGGTGACACCGAGGCCCAGCGTGTCGAAGTAGGACCGAGGGCGCGTCGCGAGGTCGCTCCCAGGTCAAACGAGGCGGTCCCCCGCCCCTCGGCGGTCAGAGACTCGAGCACATCCCGCACGAGCTCGAGCTTCAGTTCACGAACCGAATCGATATGCATTCACATCCCCCCGCCGCCGGCTCAGCGCGCCGCTCCGATGCAACCTACCCGCCGGCTCGCGATCGTCGATCTTCACCAAGGATCTCCCGCTCAGATGCCCTCCAGGGAGTGGCGCCAGCGGGTCAGTTCGGAGCGGAGAGCGCTCTCGGGGTCCACTCCTCGGGCCCTGCACAGGGCGACCAGCCAGAACAGGCCCCGTCCCAGGGCGGGTCCGTCGGAACTCGACAGCGCCGCCTCGAGCTCGGCGCGCGCTCGGCTCTCGTCGGCGCCGAAGCCCAGCGCGGCCGCCCGCTTCTGGCTCTTGTAGGCGAGGAGAAGAGCGGGCAGCGCCGCGGGGAGGTCGTCCCACGGCCCCCGCTCACCCTCCGGACCCTGCTTCTCCCGCCGCTTGATCTGCTCCCAGTTGGCCACGACCTGGTCCGCGCCCTCGACCGCGGCATCGCCGAAGACGTGGGGGTGACGCCGTACCAGCTTCGCGACCAGTCCGTCGGCGACCGAAGCGATGTCGAAGCGGCCCTCCTGGTCGGCCAGGCGGGCATGAAACAGAACCTGCAGAAGCAGGTCGCCCAGTTCCTCCTCGAGGGCGGCGCCGGTCGGTCCCGCATCGATCGCGTCGAGGACCTCGTAGGTCTCCTCCAGCAGGTGGATCTTCAGGGATTCGTGCGTCTGCTCACGGTCCCAGGGACAGCCGTCGTCGCTGCGCAGCCGCGCCATGATGAGCACGGCGTTGGCCAGGGC
>JBOGWW010000055.1:0-9674 GCA_050693655.1 Actinomycetota bacterium
CTATCAGGGTCTCCGTGCACTGCGGCCGGTGCTCGCCGAGATGGGCCTCGGAGAAAGCGGTGAATCGTGAGGGAGTGTGACGCGGCCACGACGGAGCTGCCCGCACTCATCACGGGCGAACTCGACGACGTTACGAGCGCGCGAATCGAGAGGCACGTCGCCGGTTGCGCGTCGTGCCGCCGGGAGCTCCTCGAGCTGCGCAAGCTGATCGGCCTCGTGGGGCGCGCTCCGCTGGAGCAGCGACCGCCCGAACATCTCGAGGGTGACGTCTTTGCGATCCTGGAGCTCGCACCGGTTGCGGAGGCGGTTGGCACGGCACCCCTCGAGCACGAACCGCCGGCCGGGCTGGAGCGCAGGGCGATGGAGCGCGCCGGCCTCGTGAGCCCCGGCCCGACGCGCTGGCAGCGGGTCTCCGCCTACCTCGCCCCCGCGCTGGCCGCCTGCCTGCTGATCGTGGGCTTCCTGGCCCTGTCCCGCGACGACTCCTCCGAAGAGGGCCCCCCGGGCGAGACCGTCGCCGCGCTGACCTTTGCTCCGCCATCGACCGACTCGCCCTGGACCCCGATCGAGGGTGCGATCCTGGAGCGTCCCGACGGCACCTATGTCGTGACCGTGGACTTCGACGACTATCCGGAGGTGTCCGGCGACGAGAACTGTCGCCTCGACCTCGTGGCCGCCGACGGTGCCCACACCACCGTGACGAGGTTTCAGATCTCGGAGGAGAACACCGACTGGTGGCGCGTCACCTGGCCGCTCCCCGGCGACCCCCGCGATTACGAAGCCCTCGAGATGTTCGTCGAGGACCGCGCGGCGGGCGACGAACGCTCCGTTCTAGAGGCGCCGATCGAGGCCTGATTCGGTAACCGGAGCGAACGCCAAAACCCGGACGGTTACCCGGTAACCAAAACCAGGCATTGTAGGGGGAGGGTCGGACCCGAGTGGACTCGATCTGCCCCGCGCGAGCGCGTCGTCATCCAGCAATTTGTTAGTGGAGGAAACGCTCGCCGGGAAGTGGTTCGTGAAGGACCAATGGCTGGAGAAGGTTGCGAAGGTGAACCAATTGCTGGAGAACGTTCCGAAGGTGAGCCTCAGGGGTCCCGTCGGGAAGAGCTCGTCTCCAACGCGCCCGTGAGATACCGCTGGAAGGTCGGGCCGACTGCGCCCGCGACCGTGTCCCGGTCGGCCGACGCGAGCGGCTCGAGCTTGATGATGTAGCGCATGATCAGCAGCCCGATCACCTGGCTGCCCAAGAGAGTCGCGCGTAATTCCTGATGGTCGCTGCGCGCCGCCCTGACGATGCGGCCGATGATCTCGGTAGTAATGAACTCCCGGATCATCGCAGCCGCCTGATCGTCCGACATCGCGGCGCGAACCATCGCCACCAGCGGCTGCCGGAGTTCCTCGTCGTCCCACACGCGCAGCATGAAGCCGACCATGCGCTCTCCGAGGTCGTGGGGTTCGCCGGTGGTAAGCAACTCCTCGATGAAGGCGGCCGGATTGGCCGGCAGCTCCATGGCTTCGACGAATAGCTGCCGCTTGTTGCCGAAGTAGTGATGAACCAGCGCGGGATCGACGCCGGCTTCGCGCGCGACGCCGCGGATCGTGGCGCGTTCGTAACCGTTGCCGGCGAAGGCGCGCTTCGCCGCGGCGAGGATCTCGCTCCGCGTCCCGCTCGTTCCCGGACGACGGCCTGTGCGCCCATCGGCCTCCTGGCTCACGCGCTCGCCAGCTCCGCAAAACGGCGCTCGAAGGCCTCGATGCGCTCGAGACCGCCGGAGACCTCGCCGATGATCTCGTCCATCGTTCCGGCAAGCACGACTCGCCCCCCCGACATGACCACGAGGCGGTCACACTGGTCGGCCTCCTCCATGTGGTGAGTGCTGACGAGGACCCCGGCCCCCTTCTCGGCCGCCTCCCTGATGGTGGTCCACAACTCCGAGCGGGCCAGCACGTCGACGCCCGAGGTGGGTTCGTCCAACAAGAGCAACTCGGGACCGTGCGACAGAGCGCCGAGAAACGCGGTCCGGCGGCGCAGGCCCAGCGAAAGGTCGCGTACCAGCACGCCCTTCGATCGCTCGAGGTCCCCGAGCGCGGGAGGATCAACGTGGAACGCCGCGGCGGCGAACTCGATGTTCTCGGCCACGGTCAGATCCTCGTAGAGGCCGAGACCCTGAGGCAGGTAACCGATTCGCGTCCGCGCGGCGGCCGTGATCGGTTCATCGAACAGCTCGATCTCTCCGGCCGTGGCCGTCGTCAGCCCCGGAAGCATCCGCATCAGCGTCGTCTTGCCGGCGCCGTTGGCTCCCAGCAGTCCCACCACCTCGCCGGGCTCGACGGTGAGGTCGACTCGGTCGACCGCGGTGAGGTCGCCGAACTCCTTGCTCACCTCTCGGGCGCGCACCAGTGTCATGCGGAGACCTCCGTGGCCTCTCGCTTTCGGAGTGCCGCGACCACGACCGCGTCCTGCAGGTCCGGAGTGACGACGCGCACCGCGTCCGAGGTGAATCCTTCGGGCGTCCAGATGCGCCAGCTCGCTCCCCGCCGCCAGGCGAAGCCTGAGCCGGGGCGCTTCGCCCCCTCTTCCACCGAGCCGCCGATCCCCCCGACCAGCTCCGCGGGCGGTCCCTGCAACAACACCTCGCCTTCGTCGAGCACGCTCACCCAGTCGCAGCGTCCGGCCTCGTCGAGGTAGGTGGTGGTCATGAGGACGGCGGCACCGGAGCGGGCCGCATCGGTAACGAGCTGCCAAAGATCCCTGCGACTCACCGGATCGATGCCCGTGGACGGTTCGTCGAGCACCAACAGGGAGGGGCGATGCACCATCGCCATCGCGAGCCCGAGCTTCTGGCGCATGCCGCCCGAAAGGTTCCCGCCGAGGCGGTCGCGCGCCGGTTCGAGACCGGTGCGCGCCAGCAACTCGTCGCGCGCACCTCGGTAGGCATCGCCTCGGACGCCGTAGGCCCCGGCCGCGAACCTCAGGTTCTCCTCGACCGTGAGATCGGGATAGCCGCCCGAGCTCGCCGGCAGATAACCGACCTCGTCCTCGTGCGGACGGCGAACCCCTCCAGACGAAAGCGCCACCAGTCCCAGGAGCGCGCGCAGTAGCGTCGTCTTGCCCGCTCCGTCGCCGCCCGCGACCGCGATCACCTTCCCCTCGCGAGGAGTCAGGGTCACCTCTTTGAGCGCGGGCCCTGCGCCGTAGTCGACCGTGGCGCGCGTGAGTCCCCAGTTGGATTCGGTCATCGAGCACCCTCCCCGGCGACGTTCATGGAGGACCGGCGCTGGGCACGCGCGCTCTTCGCCGGCGCGAGGTAACGGCGAAAGCGGATCGTCGCGAAGGAGAAGATGACGAGCCCCAGCAGCGCCAGCATCGCCAGGGGGAACCACAGGCCTTCGATCCCTTCGCCGCGCACCATCACGCCGCGCGCTATCTGGGTGAAGTAGGTCAACGGCAACAGGTAGGAGATCCACCGAATGCTGGCCGCCATCGACGCGACCGGAAAGATCATCCCGGAGAGCAGCACCTGGGGAAGCAGCGACATGATCGCAAGTTGAATGGCCTGGCCCTGGTTCTCCGACACGCTCGAGATGAGCACTCCGAGACCCAGGGTGACGAAGAGGAAGAGCAGGGCGCCGAGGGCCAGAAGCGCGGCCGAACCCTCGAACGGCACGTCGAACAGCCAGGCACCGACACCGACGATCACCACGAGATCGATCGCCGCGACGAGAAAGTAGGGAGCGACCTTTCCGACGAAGACGTCGCGCGGCCTGAAGGGCATGACCGCCAGTTGCTCGAGCGTGCCGGACTGACGCTCGCGCACGACTCCGAGGCTCGTGATCATGGTGCCGACGAAGATCAGGATCATCCCCGCGATTGCGGGGACCATGATCGCCGAGGTGTCCAGGTCCTCGTTGAACAGCACCACGGGCCGGGGCGCGTCGGGGTTCTCCGAGAGGGCCGTCAGGGCCGAGCGAGCCGAGAAGAGCTCGGTTCCATCGAGCAGCACCTCGGGTGGCCGGCCGCTCTCCCCCGTCACGATCGCGGCGGCCGCGTCCCCGTTGCGCAGGTACTCCACCGCGTCGGACCGGTCCCAGTCCTCGCGCGCCTCGGTGACTTCGAGCAACTGCGGAAGCCGCCCCTCCGCCGCCGAGGCCCGCGGCCCCGTCACGACGGTCGGAATCTCGTCGACGTCGAAGCTCGCCGCGTAGCCGAAGACCACCAGCAGCAGCAGCGGCATCACGATCATCATCGCCAGGGTGCGATGATCCCGTCGCACCTGCCTGAACTCCTTGACTACGAGCGCCCACATCGGCGGCCTCCTCGGCGGCTCCGACAACTATTTCAACGTATGTTGAGTTCAACACTTGTTGAATTTCTTGTCAAGCGGCGTGGCCCGGAGCGCGGCGGAGGGGTCTTAATCTGCGGCGCAATGGAGCAGTGGCCCGGAATCCCCTATCCCTTGGGCGCGACCTGGGACGGCAAGGGGACCAATTTCGCGCTCTTCTCGGAGAACGCCACCGGGGTCGAGCTGTGCCTGTTCGACGAGCGCGAGCGAGTGGGGCGGGTGAGAGGAGAAGAAGGGGATGAAGAGGGTGCCGAGACGCGACTCGCGCTCACCGAGATCGACAGCTTCGTATGGCATTGCTACCTGCCGGGAATCGGCCCCGGCCGGCGCTACGGCTACCGAATCGACGGCCCCTTCGCACCGGAGAAAGGCCACCGCTTCAACCGCAACAAGCTTCTGCTGGATCCCTACGCCAAGTCGCTGGAGGGCAACGTCGACTGGTCCGAGGAGGTCTTTGGCTACAACTTCGGCAGCGGCGAGGACGCGGACCTGACCTTCAACGAGGCCGACTCGGCCCCCAGCGTGCCCAAGTCCGTGGTCATCGATCCCACCTTCGACTGGGAGGGCGACGAACCGCTCAGCACTCCCTGGCACCGGACGGTCATCTACGAGACGCACGTGAAGGGGTTCACCTACACGAACCCGGGGATTCCTAAAGAGATCCGGGGCACCTACGCGGGTCTCGCTCACCCCGCGTCGATCGAGCACCTGCAACTGCTCGGTATAACGGCCGTCGAGCTCATGCCCGTGCACCACTTCCTGCACCCGCGCTTTCTGATCGACAAGGGCCTCAGCAACTATTGGGGCTACGACTCGATCGGATACTTCGCCCCCTACGCGGGCTACAGCGCGTCTGGCCGAGCGGAGCGAGAGGGGCGGGAGGGTGGACCGAAAGGCCAGCAGGTGGCGGAGTTCAAGTACATGGTGAAGGAACTGCACTCCGCGGGCATCGAGGTCATCCTCGATGTCGTCTACAACCACACCGGCGAGGGCAATCACATGGGTCCGACCGTGAGCTTTCGCGGCATCGACAACGCCGCGTACTACCGGCTGGTCGACCGCGACAAGCGCTTCAACATGGACTTCACGGGAACCGGCAACTCGCTCAACGTGCGACACCCACAGATCCTCAAGCTCATCATGGACAGTCTTCGGTACTGGGCCATCGAGATGCACGTCGACGGTTTTCGTTTCGACCTCGCATCGGCACTGGCGCGCGAACTGTACGAGGTGGATCGCCTCAGCGCCTTCTTCGACATCATTCACCAAGACCCGGTTCTCTCACAGGTGAAGCTGATCGCCGAACCCTGGGACGTCGGCGAGGGTGGTTACCAGGTGGGCAACTTCCCCCCCGGCTGGAGCGAGTGGAACGGCAAGTACCGCGACAGCATGCGCGATTTCTGGCGTGGAGCCGAAGCGGGAGTGGGCGAGTTCGCCTTCCGGTTGACGGGGAGCTCGGACCTCTACGAGGACGACGGTCGGCGGCCCAACGCCTCGATCAATTTCATCACCGCCCACGATGGCTTCACGCTCAACGATCTCGTCAGTTACAACCAGAAGCACAACGAGGCGAACGGTGAGAACAACAAGGACGGCGAGAGCCACAATCGTTCGTGGAACCACGGCATCGAGGGCGAGACCGACGACCCCGCGATCAGGGCCCTTCGCCAACGGCAGATGCGCAACTTCCTGGTCACCCTCGCCCTCAGCCAGGGCGTTCCCATGTTCCTGAGCGGGGACGAGATGGGGCGCACCCAGGGCGGTAACAACAACGCCTACTGCCAGGACAACGAGACCGGCTGGATCGATTGGAGCCTGCGCGACGAGAACTTCACGCTGCTGGGCTTCGTCCGGCGTCTCATGCAGTTCCGGCGCGACCATCCCGTGCTTCGGCGGCACCGATGGTTCATGGGACGGGCAATCCACGGCGAGCACACCACGGACATCGCGTGGCTCAACCCCGGTGGAGACGAGATGACGGAGCAGCAGTGGAACGACGGCTTCGCCAAGTCGATCGGCGTCTTTCTAAACGGCGATGAGATCGCGACTCCCGGCCCCCGGGGCGAGCGCATAACCGACGACAGCTTCTTGCTGTTCTTCAACGCCCACCACGAGCCCATGGACTTCATCGTGCCTCCCGGCGGCTGGGGGCGGGCCTGGAACGTCGTGATCGACACGAACGAGCCACTTCTCGACGAGGGCGTGCGCTCCTACAAGGCGGGCGACGCCATCGCGCTCGAGGCGCGTTCCCTCGTCGTACTTCGGCGCACCGACTAGAGGCCCGAGCGTCTCCTACCGGTCTCGGCGGGTTTTCGAGGACGCCTTCCGCTCCAGGCCAAGAGGGCGAAGATGCCGGCGATCAGGGCGCCCAGGGCGACCGTCGACTGCGACGCGCCGCTGCTTTCTTCGTCCGAGGACTCCTGCGCGGCCAGTTCCCGCTCGAGCTCCGCCAGCCTCTGTGCGAGGTTTGCGACGCGTATGTTGAGCCCCTCGGTCGCGCCGGCCAGTTCCTCGCGGAGCGGCTTGACCGATCGCTTAGTCACTCCGTGTGCGACGTTCCGTTGCGACGCGCGCACGGTATCGATCCTTCGTGACAGCGCGTCGATCCGCGTGGTTAGGCGAGCCTCGAGGTCCCCGGCCACGACCTCGACCGGGGTGGGACCGATGTAACCGAGGCGGTCGTCGCAGGGGTCGTTGCAGACCTCTACCGCGTAGGACCCAAGGGCGGCGTCGCGCGGGACCGAGAACGAGACCGAGGCTTCGAAGGAGTGGCGGCGGCGGTTGGTCGTCTCCACCACACCGAGCCGAACCGCTTCCTCCACGCGCGGGATTCCGCCCGCGCGTTGCTTGCGGTCCACGAGATACGCGTAGAAGGGACCCTCCTCGGGACCCGCCACTCCCTTGTCCAGGTAGGCCGTCATCCTCCAGCTCACCGTCTGGCCCGGCCAGAGATATTCGGTGCGATAGGAGAAGGCGTCGTAGGCCGCTTCGCAACCGAGAGCACAGGCGGCGAAGGCGGGAACCGCAGTCAGGAAGAGCCACACCACGACCGCCAGCGACAGCACGCGACCAGACCTCACGGATGACCTCCTCGGCGTCGGTTCCACCCATAGAGACGGAGACGGGCGCCCGAAAGTTCTCGGGCTCGCATAGCGTGGAGGGATGGACCCCGACGAGTTCGAGCGACTCGTGGCCGAGGCGCTCGACTCCCTGCCGGCGGACATCGCTCAGGCCATGGAGAACGTGGACGTGCTGATCGAGGACGAGCCCGCGCCCGAGGCTCTGGGCGGGCTCCCTCCCGGCCACACGCTGTTCGGCCTCTACCACGGGGTGCCGCTCACCAAGCGGGGGCCCAGCAGCTACTTCGGCGCCATGCCCGACCGCATCTCGATCTACAGGGGGCCCTTGACGCGCAGCTTTCGTGACCCGGACCGCATCCGCGAGGAGGTCCGCATAACCGTCGTCCACGAGATCGCGCACCACTTCGGCATCAGCGACGAGCGCCTCGAGGAGCTGGGCTGGTAAAGGGGCACGGAAACCTCAGGCCCAGGTGATCAAGCCCACATCCACTGGGTTCGGAAGGTCCTCGTGCGCGGGCAGGACGCGCACGGCAAAGCCGTATAGCCCCGCCCTCTCCGCCCCAAAGCTCCCGCGGTAGTGGGCGACGCCGTCGGCCAACGAGTCGGTTTCCATGGCGACGACCCGAGGGTCGAGCAGCTCACCGTTCGGCCCCACGGGCCCGTGCGCCAGCTGCACCACGACGTCGGAGGTGTCAAGGTCCCCGAGCGACACGACCGCGGAGACTACCCGCTGGTTGCCCACGTCGGCCGCGGTGACATCACCCTCGACGTCGAGGATCTTCACTCCGGCCCATGCGGCTCGCACGCGGCTCTTCCACCGGGCCAGCGCCCGAGCCCCCTCGTGCCCCTCGGCTCTCATCTTTTCGCCCTGTGCCGCGGCGGGCTCGTACAACTCGGTGACGTAGTCGCGCACCATGCGATCGGCGGACACGAACCCACCGGTGCTCTGAATCGAGTTCTTGACGCGCTCGGTCCAGCGGCGGGGAATCGGGCCCTCGGAGCGATCGTAGAAACGCACCGCTATCTCGCGCTCGAGAAGATCGTAGAGCGCGCTCGCATCGACCTTGTCTTGATAGTCGAGGTCCGCCGCGACGTCCGCCGTTCCGATCGCCCACCCGTTGTTCCCGTTGTAGCACTCGTCCCACCAGCCATCGAGTATCGAGCAGTTCAGCGCACCGTTGAGCGCGGCCTTCATGCCGGAGGTTCCGCACGCCTCGAGCGGCCGGCGCGGGTTGTTGAGCCACACGTCCGCACCCTGCGTCAGAAAGCGGCCGACCTCCATGTCGTAGTCCTCGATGAACGCGAAACGGAACCGGATCTCCGGGTCCCGCGCGAAGTGCACGAGCTCTCGGATCATCTCTTTGCCGCCGTCATCGCGCGGGTGCGCCTTACCGGCCAGCACGATCTGAATCGGCTTGTCGGCGCTGAGCAACAACCGCTTCAGGCGCTCGGGGTCGGACAGGAGCAGCGTGCCGCGCTTGTACTGGGCGAAGCGTCGTGCGAAGCCGATGGTGAGAACGCCCGGATCGAACACCTCGTCGGTCACCTTGGCCTCGGATTCGGATGCTCCGCGCGCCAGCATCTGCTTGCGCAGGCGCTCGCGCACGAAATAGACGAGCCGTTCGCGCGCGCGATCTCTTGCGCGCCAGAGCTCCGCGTCCGGAACCTCGTTGATGCGGTCCCATCGCGCTGCCCCGGTCTCGGCCCAGCCCGGCGACAGCCTCCGGTTGAAGATCTCGGCCATCTCAACACCGAGCCACGTCGACGTGTGCACCCCGTTCGTGATCGAGGTGATCGGCACTTCGTCGGTGGGCACCTCGGGCCACAGGTTCTTGAACATCGAACGCGACACGCGCCCGTGGAGCCTGCTGACTCCGTTCGACCGACCGGCCAGACTGAGTCCCATCACGGCCATGTTGAATGCCGGGTTCCCCGAGTTCTCAGGCTCGAGGCCGAGTGCCATGAATTCCTCGAAGGTCGCTCCACATTCCTTTGCGAACGACGCGAAATAGCGATCCATCAGGTCGAGGTCGTAACGATCGATGCCGGCGGGCACCGGCGTGTGCGTGGTGAAGACGGTCGAGGTGCGCACGGCCTCGATTGCCTCGCCGAAGTCGAGGTCGCCCTCGCTCACGAGTTCCCTGATGCGCTCGAGGTTCAGGAATCCCGCGTGACCCTCGTTCGAGTGGAAGACGTCCGCATCGTGCCGGAGGGCGCGCAGCGCCCGCACGCCGCCGATGCCCAGCAC
>JBOGWW010000056.1:0-8355 GCA_050693655.1 Actinomycetota bacterium
CTACTACACCGGCAAGACCTACAAGATCGGCGAGGTTCACGAGGGCGGCGCGGTCATGGACTGGATGGCCCAAGAGCAGGAGCGGGGTATCACCATCACGTCCGCCGCGACCACGGCGAACTGGAAGGGCTACTGGATCAACCTCATCGACACACCCGGGCACATCGACTTCACCGTCGAGGTCGAGCGCTCGCTCCGGGTCCTCGACGGCGCGGTTGCGGTATTCGACGCGGTGGCGGGCGTAGAGCCTCAATCCGAGACCGTATGGCGTCAGGCCGACCGTTACAACGTGCCCCGCATGTGCTTCGTCAACAAGATGGATCGCACGGGCGCCGACTTCTATCGCTGCGTCGACATGATTCGCGAGCGGCTCAACGGAACACCGGCCGTCATTCAGCTTCCGATCGGAAGCGAGGAGAACTTTCACGGCGTCGTCGATCTGGTGACGATGATCGCTCACTACTGGCCGTCCGACGGCATGGGCGAGGAGTGGGAGGACCGCGACATCCCCGAGGACATGAAGGCCGATGCCGAACGGTGGCGTCACGATCTCATCGAGGTCCTTGCCGACGTCGACGAGGGCGTTATGGAGGCCTACCTCGGCGACGAGGACATCTCGATCGACGCGCTGCGAAGCGCCCTGCGAAGCGGCACCATCGCCGGAACGATCAACCCGATCATGTGCGGCTCGGCCTTCAAGAACAAGGCGGTTCAACCGCTGCTCGACGCCGTGACCTGGTACCTGCCGAGCCCCCTCGATCTCCCGCCCTACAAGGGCATTCACCCGGCTACGGGCGAGGTCGAGGTTCGCAGGCCGGATGACTCGGATCCCTTTGCGGCTCTGGCTTTCAAGATCATGACCGATCCCTACGTGGGCCGGCTCACCTACATGCGGGTCTACTCGGGCACGCTCAAGAGCGGCGACCAAGTGTCCAACTCGACGCGGGAGCGCAAGGAGCGCATCGGCCGCCTTCTCCAGATGCACGCGAACCACCGCGAGGACAAGGAAGCGGTGTTCGCCGGAGACATCGTTGCGGTCGTGGGCCTCAAGAACACCCTGACCGGGGACACACTCTGCGATCCGAACGCGCCGGTGCTGCTCGAGGAGATGACTTTCCCGGCTCCCGTGATCGACGTCGCGATCGAGCCGAAGTCCAAGGTCGACTCCGAGAAGCTCGGCACCGCGCTGCAGAAGCTGTCGGAGGAGGACCCGACCTTCCGGGTTCACACCGACGCGGACACCGGCCAGACCATCATCTCGGGGATGGGCGAGGTTCACCTCGAGGTCATCGTCGACCGGCTCATCCGCGAGTTCAAGGTGGGCGCCAACGTCGGTAAGCCGCAGGTCGCCTACCGCGAGACCATCAAGAACCCGGTCGCGAAGGTCGAGACCCGCTACGTCAAGCAGACGGGCGGTAAGGGTCAGTACGGACACGTCGTTCTCGCGATCGAGCCGACCGGTCCCGGCGGTGGCTACGAGTTCATCAACAAGATCAGCGGTGGACGGGTCCCGCAGGAGTACATCCCGAGCGTCGACCAGGGGGTTCAGGAGGCCATGGCCTCCGGCGTCCTGGCCGGCTACCCGGTGGTCGATTTGCGCGTGACGCTTCTCGACGGCAGCTACCACGACGTCGACTCGTCGGAGATGGCCTTCAAGATCGCCGGCTCCATGTGCTTCAAGGATGGCGTCAAGAAGGCGAAGCCCGTGCTACTCGAGCCGATCTTCGACGTCGAAGTCGTGACGCCCGAAGAGCACATGGGCGACGTCATCGGTGACCTGTCGGGGCGTCGTGGTCGCATCGAGTCGATGGACCAGCGCGGCCAGGACCGTATCGTCAAAGCGCAGGTACCTCTGGCCGAGATGTTCGGCTACGCGACCGAGTTGCGCAGCCGCACGCAGGGCCGGGCCACCTACACCATGCAGTTCAACAGCTATCAGGAAATACCCCAGTCAATTGCAGACGAGGTAGTCGCGACGGTTCGCGGAGAACCGACCTAGGTAGGGGAGAGGAAGAGATATGGCTAAGGCTAAGTTCGAGCGCACCAAGCCGCACATCAACATCGGCACCATGGGTCACATCGACCACGGCAAGACCACCCTTACCGCGGCGATTACCAAGATCCTCTCGGAGCAGAACCCCAATGTGGCGTTCGCATCCTTCGACGAGATCGACAAGGCGCCGGAGGAGAAGGAGCGCGGCATCACGATCTCGATCAGCCACGTCGAGTACGAGACCGAGAACCGGCACTATGCCCACGTGGACATGCCGGGACACGCCGACTACATCAAGAACATGATCACCGGCGCCGCCCAGGTCGATGGCGCGATCCTCGTGGTCTCCGCAGCGGACGGTCCCATGCCCCAGACGCGCGAGCACGTGCTGCTCGCGCGGCAGGTGAACGTCCCCTACATCGTCGTGGCACTCAACAAGGTCGACATGGTGGACGACCCCGAGCTGCTCGACCTCGTCGAGCTCGAGGTGCGTGAGCTGCTCACCGAGTACGAGTTCCCCGGAGATGACATTCCCGTTGTGCGTGTGAGCGCGCTGAAGGCGCTCGACGGCGACGAGGAGGCGGCTCAGCAGGTCGTGGAACTCATGAACGCGGTCGACGAATACATCCCCGAGCCGGAGCGCGACACGGACAAGCCGTTCCTCATGCCGATTGAGGACGTCTTCACGATCACCGGTCGGGGCACCGTCGTTACCGGCCGGGTCGAGCAGGGAGTCCTGAAGCTCGGCGAGGAGATCGAGATCGTCGGTATTCGGGAGAAGACCGACAAGACCGTGGTCACGGGTATCGAGATGTTTCGCAAGATGCTCGACGAGGCCCAGGCGGGCGACAACGCGGGGATCCTCCTGCGAGGCACCAAGAAGGACGATGTCCAGCGAGGCCAGGTCCTCGCGAAGCCGGGCAGCGTCACCCCCCACACCAAGTTCGAGGCTCAGGTATACGTCCTGAACAAGGACGAGGGTGGCCGTCACACTCCCTTCTTCGACAACTACCGGCCGCAGTTCTACTTCCGCACCACCGACGTCACCGGTGCGGTCAAGCTCCCCGAGGGGACCGAGATGGTCATGCCCGGCGACAACACGGAGATGTCGGTCGAGCTCGGTCAGCCCATCGCCATGGATGAGGGACTCCGTTTCGCCATCCGCGAGGGGGGCCGCACCGTCGGCGCGGGTCGCGTCGTGAAGATCACCGAGTAGGAGTTATCAACCGGCCCGGAGACCCCGGGCCGGGGCTTTGAACAGCACTTCGAGAACCGCACATTGAGAGAGGGAACCAGAAAGGAAAGCACTTGGCAGCCGGAATGAAGATTCGGATCAGGCTGAAGGCCTACGACCACGAGGTCATCGATCAAAGCGCGAAGAAGATCGTCGAAACGGTGACTCGTACGGGGGCCAGCGTCAACGGTCCGATCCCGCTCCCCACGGAGCGCTCGATCTACACGGTCATTCGGTCGCCGCACAAGGACAAGGACTCGCGCGAGCACTTCGAGATGCGTACTCACAAGAGGTTGCTCGACATCGTGAATCCGACGCCGAAAACGGTGGACTCACTCCAGCGACTCGATCTTCCGGCCGGCGTCGACATCGAACTGAAGCTCTAGACAATAGATAGAGAGGCATCTGGATGGCAGAGGTTAAAGGGATTCTCGGTCGCAAGATCGGGATGACCCAGGTCTTCGACGACGATGGTCACGCCGTTCCCGTGACCGTCCTCGAGGCCGGGCCCTGTCGCGTCGCTCAAACGAAGACGCCCGAGAAGGACGGCTACACGGCCGCCCAGCTGGCTTTCGGTGAGACGAAGCGGCCCAACAAACCGGCTGCCGGCCACTACGCCAAGGCCGGTATCGCTCCGGCGCGCCATCTCGCCGAGTTGCGGCTCGAAACGCTCGAGGACTACGCCCTCGGCTCCGAGATCAAGGCGGACGTTTTCGAAACCGGCGAAATGGTCGACGTCATCGGCATCAGCAAGGGCAAGGGCTTCGCCGGGAGCATGAAGCGTCACGGGTTCAGCGGCCTGGGAGCCTCCCACGGAACGCAGAAGAAGCACCGCAGCCCCGGATCGATCGGCGGATGCGCCACGCCGGCGCGCGTGTTCAAGGGAAGCCGCATGGCCGGGCAGATGGGCAACGTGCGGGTGACCACGCTCAACCTGAAGGTCATCAAGGTGGATCCCGAACGCAACCTGATGCTGGTGCGTGGCGCGGTCCCCGGCCCTCGTGGGGGCCTCGTGATGGTGCGGTCGGCCGTGCGCGTCACTCGTCGCTCGGCTGGAAAGGCGGCGAGCTGATGGCCAAAGCAACGGTGATCGACGTCAACGGCAAGAGTACCGGCAGCGAGAACCTGCCGGATGAGCTCTTCGGCGGCGAGATCAATGAAGCCGTGATGCATCAGGTCGTCGTGGCTCAACTGGCCGCCGCCCGTAGTGGAACGGCTTCGACAAAAACGCGCTCCGAGGTCCGCGGTGGGGGCGCCAAGCCGTGGAGGCAGAAGGGCACCGGCCGAGCACGTCATGGATCCGAGCGCAGCCCGATATGGGTCGGCGGTGGAGCGGTCTTCGGCCCCAAGCCGCGCGACTACACGATGCGCGTGAACAAGAAGATGCGCAGAGCGGCGCTTCGTAGTGCCCTGGCCGACAAGGGCGGCGACTCGAAGATCTTCATCCTCGATGGCTTCGACGAGACCAAGACGAAGGCGGCCGCAAAATGCCTCGAGGCTGCGGGTATCGGCGGGCGCGTGCTCGTGGTGCTCGATCCCGATGATGATTCCTCGGCGAACGTGGATCGTGCGTTCCGCAATCTCGAGGGTGCCGCGTTCTCATTGCACGGCGCGCTGGGAACCTACGACGTACTCGTGGCGGATGCCGTGCTCTTCACGAGGGCGGCGCTCGAGGGATTCATCAAGAAAGGCAGCAGGCAGGAGGTGAGCGCGTAGATGGCTTCGACCAAGAGCGATGCTCGCGATGTGATCTTGGCGCCCGTCGTGAGCGAGAAGTCGTACTCATTGCTGGACGAGAACGCCTACACCTTCATCGTTCATCCAAATGCGAACAAGACCGAGATCCGCCGGGCGGTCGAGACGATCTGGGACGTGCAGGTGGTCTCGGTCAACACGATCAACCGCAAGGGCAAGACCAAGCGTTTCCGTTTCACTACGGGACGGCGCCCCGACACGAAGCGAGCCATCGTCAAGCTCGCCGAGGGCGACAAGATCGAGATCTTCGAGCAGGGCTAGGAGTAACGAATGCCGATTCGCAAGGCAAAGCCGACATCACCGGGCAGGCGGTTCCAGTCCTACTCGGACTACTCCGAGGTAACCCGGAGCGAGCCCGAGAAGGCGCTCCTGCAACCCAAGCCCCAACGCGCCGGCCGGAACAACCACGGCCGCATCACGACGCGCCATCAGGGTGGTGCCAACAAGGCGCGCTACCGGGTCGTCGACTTCCGTCGCAACAAGGACGGCGTGCCGGCCAAGGTGGCCCACGTCGAGTACGACCCGAACCGCAACGCACGCATCGCCCTCCTTCACTATCTCGACGGCGAGAAGCGTTACATCCTGATGCCCAATCGGGTCAAGGTCGGGGACATGCTCGAATCGGGCCCCGGCGCCGATATTCGTCCGGGCAACGCCTTGCCGCTAAGGAACATCCCCGTCGGTACGGTCGTGCACAACATCGAGATGCGCCCCGGCGGAGGCGGCAAGATCGCCCGGTCGGCCGGGGCGTCGGTTCAGCTCGTCGCCAAAGAGGGCTCCAAGGCAACCCTCCGCCTCCCTTCGGGCGAGATGCGGATGGTTCCCATGGACTGCCGCGCGACCGTCGGCGAGGTCGGCAATGCCGAGGCGGAGCTGATCTCGATCGGAAAGGCGGGCCGCAATCGCTGGAAGGGCAAGCGCCCCTCCGTGCGAGGCGTCGTCATGAATCCCGTAGATCACCCGCTCGGTGGCGGCGAGGGAAAGTCGTCCGGTGGGCGTCACCCCACCAGCCCCTGGGGCAAGAAAGAGGGCCGGACACGAAAGAAGAAGCAGTCGGACGCGCTGATCGTCAGGCGCCGTCGCAAGAAGAGGGGCCGGTAGTCACCTATGCCTAGAAGCTTGAAGAAGGGACCGTTCGTCGACGACCACCTGTTGGTCAAGATCGTCGAGATGAACAAGCGCAACGAGAAGCGCGTCGTCAAGACGTGGTCTCGCCGTTCGACCGTCATCCCCGAGATGGTCGGCCACACGATCGCGGTGCACGACGGACGCAAACACGTGCCCATCTACATCACCGAGTCGATGGTCGGCCACAAGCTGGGCGAGTTCGCCCCTACGCGCGCTTTCAGGACGCACGGTGGCGGCGACCGAGCAACGAGGGTGAGGTAATGGCCAGGACCATCGCACCCGATGCCCAGGAGGCCATCGCCACCGCACGCTTCATTCGGATGTCTCCGACCAAGGCGCGTCAAGTCGTGGACTTGATCCGGGGCCGGCACGTGGATGAGGCGCGGCAGGTACTCGCGTTCACACAGCGTGGTGCGACTCTGCCCGTTCGAAAGGTGCTCGAGTCTGCCATCGCTAACGCCGAGAACAACCGCAGTCTTGCAGCCGACGAGCTGTTCGTGGCGCGGGCCTGGGTCGATGAGGGCCCGACGCTTCGACGCTTCCGCCCCCGTGCGATGGGACGTGCGACGCGCATCAACAAGCGCACCTGTCACATCTCGGTGGTCGTGGGTCGCCCCGAAGAAGAGGCTCCGGTCGAGCGGCCCAGGAAGAAAGCGAGTCGACGCAAGACGAGCGCGCCACCCGGAAAGAAGACGACCGAGCGCAAGAAGACCGCAAAGAAGACAACGGCCAACAAGACCACGGCCAACAAGACAACGGCCAACAAGACAACGGCCAACAAGACCGCAAAGAAGACCACAGCCAAGAAGACCACCGCCAAGAAGACGACCAAGAAGAAGCCAACCACCAAGAAGCAGGAGGGGGAGTCAACCTAATGGGTCAGAAGGTTCACCCGTATGGCTTCCGCCTCGGCATTCACACCGACTGGAAGTCCCGCTGGTTCACCGAGAAGCAGTACAAGGAGTATCTCGAGGCGGACCTGCGCATCCGTGAGTACCTGCTCGGCGAGCTGCCGCACGCGGGTATAAGCCGCATCGACATCGAGCGCACGCGCGAGCGGGTGCGAGTCGATGCTCACACGGCCCGCCCGGGCATCGTCATCGGTCGCCGGGGCAGCGAGGCCGAGCGGCTCCGCAGCCGCCTCGAGAAGATGGAGCAGAAGATCTACGGCAAGCCCGTGGACGTCAGGCTCAACATCATCGAGGTCAAGCAGCCGGAGCTCGACGCCCAGCTGATCGCCCAGGGTGTCGCCGAACAGCTGGCGAGCCGAGTGTCGTTCCGCCGGGCGATGAAGAAGGCGGTCGGTACGGCGATGCGCCATGGCGCCAAAGGTGTGCGCGTGCAATGTGGCGGTCGTCTCGGAGGCGCCGAGATGAGCCGCCAGGAGTGGTACATCGACGGACAGATGCCGCTGCATACGCTGCGCGCGGATGTCGACTACGGATTCTCGGAGGCGAAGACCACCTTCGGACGCATCGGCGTCAAGGTGTGGATCTACCGGGGCCCCTTCCAGGACATCTACGCGTCGGCTCGAGATCAGGCGAGGCTGCGCCGCGAGGCCGCTCTGGCGGCCGGTGAAACGGTGGGACGAGGCCAGCAAGACCGCGGTTCGCGCCGGGGCGCCGGCGGCCGTGAGGGCACGACCGTGGGGCCCCGTCGCTCTCGACGCGGAGCGGGGACGCGGCCGCGCACCGGTCCTCCTCCCGCCGAGTCCACGGAGCAGCAGGAGGCTCCGCCCCAGGAGGGCGAAGCCAAAGAGAGTTCGCCGGCTCAGAGTGTGCCGGACGAGGTGAGGGCGAAGGCCACGCCCGCGGCGTCGACTCAGGAGCCGGCTCCGGACGGCACGACGACCGACGACAAGACCGATGACTCCGACGAGTCGGGGAGCAAGTAGCCATGCTGCAGCCAAAGAAGGTCAAGCACCGCAAGCAGCAGCGCGGTCGCATGCGAGGCCGGGCGAAGGGTGGGACGACCGTCAAATTCGGCGACTTCGGTCTGATGGCGATCGAGCCGGGGTGGATCTCGAACCGGCAGATCGAGGCCGCCCGTATCGCCATGACCCGTCACATCCGTCGCGGCGGCAAGGTCTGGATCAACATTTTCCCGGACAAACCGGTGACCAAGAAGCCTGCTGAGACCCGGATGGGGTCCGGCAAGGGCAACCCAGAGTCCTGGGTGGCGGTCGTGAAGCCCGGCCGGGTGATGTTCGAGCTGGGCGGCGTACCCGAACCACTCGCACGCGAGG
>JBOGWW010000057.1:0-4370 GCA_050693655.1 Actinomycetota bacterium
GACGTCCCTCGTAACCCACTCGTCCTCGGCGTATCGGTCTCGGGAACTGTGGCGCGTGTGCGTGAGGCGGCTAACCTGTCCCGGCAGCGCGGAGCGCTCACCGTAGCTGTCACGGCCAATCCATCGAGCCCCCTGGCCGAGGCGAGCGAGAAGGTTCTCGACTGCGGCATTCCCGCATTCGCCGGACCGCACACACCCGGCGTGCGGTCGTATCGGATGTCGCTTCTGGCCCTTTATCTCCTAGCCATCCGCCTCGGCGAGGTCCGTGACCGCTATTCGCAGGACGAAGCCAATGCGATGCGGTCTGAGCTGCGGCAGAGCGCGGATGCCATTGAGGCGACGGTAAGCGCAGCGAGTGCCGGCGCGCAAGAGCTGGCAGCAGAGTTCGCCAACCACTCGAGCTTCGTCTTCGTGGGCGACGGCCCGAACTACGCCAGCGCGCTCTTCAGCGCGGCGAAAGTGATCGAGGCGGCCGGCCGCCACGCCATGGGACAGGATACCGAGGAGTGGGCCCATCTCCAGTACTTCGTGTCCGTGGAGGCGGATACACCGACCTTCGTGATCTCTCCCGGCCGCCGGGCGCACGACCGGGTGGCCGAGATCCTGCTTTCAATGGCTCGGGTGGGTCGTACGACTGTGGCCGTGACGCCAAAGGGGGATGCCGTCGCGGCTCCCAGCGCCAAGAGGAGCCTGCCGGTCGCCGGAGACGTGCGAGAGGCGTTCAGCCCAATGGTCTATGCGGTGCCCGGAGAGCTCTTTTCGGCCCACCTGGCGGACGCCGTCGGAGAGCCATTCTTCCGGACGTCTAATCCGGCCTACAGTCAGGGCAACGACATTCGGATCAGCAGGGTCCTGGAGGCTCTCGAGGCCTAGCCGGAGACTCTCTGCCGTAGGAATTCGAGGCGCTCGCTGGCCCTCTTGGACTCCACCTCGAGGCCGGCTAGCGCTCCGTAGGTCTCGACGGCGAACGAGGCGGAGACGGTACCCATGAGGGCCGCCGTCCGCGGGTCCCCGCTCTGCTTGAGCCCGACTGCGAATCCGCCGCAGAAGCTATCGCCGGCACCCGTTACGTCGACGACCCGCGCCGGGAAGGCGGGGATGCTCGTAAACCGGCGCGCGTCGCGCTCATAGAGCAGGCAACCGTGCGGTCCCCGCTTGATGGCGACCACCGAAGGACCCCAGTTTGCCAGGATCTCCGCCGCTTCGCGGCTGTCCCGGTCCCCGAGCAGGAGCCTCACCTCGTTCTCACTCGGCATGAAGGCATCGATGGAGCCACACATCTGGCGGACCTGCGCCCGCCGCTGATCCGTGTGGGTATCCTCGCCTGGATCGACGGTGATCTGGGTAACGCCGCGCTGCCTGAACTGGGTGACGAGGCTGTTCTGGCTGCTGAAGCCGATCGGCGCGATGTGAACCGTGTCGCAGCCCGCCATCGAGCGCGAGATGTCGTCTGCCCAGAGCGTCATGGGGCTGTTCGCCTCGGCCGTCTGTCCGACGACCGAGTTGACGTAGCCCTCCAGGTCGGCCGGCAGCGGGTGGCCGACGCGGGCGAAGTGCACCCCGGGATCGCGGTCGACGCGCGTCTGCTCATCGAGGTACGCGTAGAAGGTGCGCATCTCCTGCCAGCCGGGAACACGTCGTACGCCATCTGTGCGCAGGCCCTGCTTGGCCAGCTGGACGAGCCATGTCTCGGGAAAGTTGTCCCCGGCCTTCGCGAGGAGCTGGACCTCCTTGATCCACGACCGTGCACCCACCGCGGCATAGACGGCGTTGCCGCCGATCTGGCGCACCCGCACCTCCCCGTGGGCGGTAATGACGTAGTCGATCCGCAGTCCGCCGGCGACGACCAGGTGCATGAATCAGGCTCGAATCTGCGTCACCGCTCCGGGCTCGAGCGTGCCCGATCGATGAACAGTCGGCACTTGGCGAGATCCTTCTTGCCGCGGCGTAGATCAAGACCCGTGCAGGCATCCACGCCCCATGGAGAGACGGCCTCGATGGCGTGCTGCACGTTCCCCGGATTGAGCCCTCCCGCCAAGATGATGGGCGTGCGACACGCCTCGCCGATTGACCGACTGACTGTCCAATCGTGTGTCTTCCCAGTGATGCCGATCCACCCGGGCAGGGGATCCCCACCCTCATCGCCGAGCTTCGTGTCGAGCAGGAGGTAGTCGACGAATGGGTCGAAAGCTGTCGCGTACCCCAGCGAGTCGACCGTGTGGGAGTAGGCAGGCGGAGCCACCGGTATCGCCTTCATCACCTTCGTCGGACTTACCGCGTCCCTGAAGGACTCGATCTGGTCCAGACCCACTACATCCACGTTTGCCGAGATGTGGACGACCTCGGGACGGAGGCGCTCGACGGCCGCCACCATCGCGTCGCGACTGTCAAGGAGGGGGAGAAGCACGGTGGTTACCTGCCCTCGCACCGTCTCAATAATCCTCTCCACTCGAGCGAGCTCGTCGCCGCCGTGTTCGAGCTCCAAGCCAAGATGATCGACGCCCATGCCGGCGAGTGCCCGTGCGTCGTCGAGTGTCCTTGTCCCGTAGATCTGGACCTTCATCTGGCCTCGCTCATCATCTCGGCTGCCAGCTGGCCAGCGAGGCGGGCGTTGTTGAGGATCAGTGCAACGTTGGCTTGGACCGAGGCGCCGCCAGTGAGCTCGGCGATGCGCTTCAAGAGCCACGGCGTGACCGCGGCCCCGCTCACTCCTGCAGCATCCGCCTCGGCGATGGCTTGGTCGATCACGCGGGCCGTTCGCTCTCTCGGAATCTCATCGGTGAGCGGGATGGGTACACACAGCACCAGCCCCGATCTGATGCCCGTGGCGAAGTGCACCCGCGCGATCCTGGCAGCCTCGCGGACGTCGGCCGCCGTAAGAGGCGAGCGCACGCCGCTCGATCGTGAGTAGAAGCCGGGCATCTGGTCCTCGCCGATGGTGACGACGGGGACACCGCGTGTCTCGAGATACTCCAGCGTCTGTGGAAGATCGAGCAACGCCTTCGGGCCTGCGCAGACCACCGCCACCGGGGTTCGTGCCAACTCCTCGAGGTCCGAGGAGATGTCGAGCGAGCCGGAAGAGCCTCGTCCCGGCGCGCCCAGTGCCCCTCGGTGGACACCACCGATGCCTCCTGTCGCGAAGATGGAGATACCGGCTGCATCGGCGGCCAGCATCGTCGCCGAGACGGTCGTGCCGCCCCAATCGCCGCTCGCCAAGCCGGCGGCCAGCGTCGCCCGTGCGACCTTCCTCGCGGTTCCGACGCGCGCCAGCGCCTCGAGGGTGCGCTGATCGAGACCGACCAGCAGGCGACCGCCGTGCAGCGCAATCGTGGCCGGCACGGCACCACTGCCCCGCACCGCCTCCTCAGAGGCCGTGGCGACCTCGACGCTTTGAGGATACGCGAAGCCGTGAGTGATGAGCGTCGACTCGAGCGCGACGACCGGAGTGCCGTCGGCGAGGGCATCGGCGACCGTAGGATGGACCTGCAGGAACTGACGCAGGTCTCCATAGGGCCGCGTGCCGCAACCAGACCGTGGCGTGATCAGACTCACCATCGAATCAACGTGGCCACAAGAGCATAGTGAGTGTAGTCACCGGCGGCCGCTGCTGAGCACCGAGACCCGCTCACGCACGGCGTTCATTCGCAGCTCGGCTTCGCTGCGTATGGAGGCGGTGAAGGACGGCAAGCCGAACTGCTCGAGTGCGAAGCTCGCACTGACGCTCGCTCGCAGCGCCGCTTCGAGCGGACTCAGTCCCGATCCGAGGCCAACGAGGAAGCCACCGCAGTAGGCGTTGCCTCCGCCGGTGACGTCCACCAGGGTTGCGGGAGCGGGCGGGGTGTGCCATGTGTCGCCGGTGGTGGTTCGGACAAGGGACCCGCGGGACCCCATTCGCAGGGCAACACATCGGGCACCCCAGTCGGTGAGGGTCGCGCACATGGCTTCGGGGTCGTCCTCGCCGGTGATCTCCTTGGCCTCGGTCAGATCCGGGGAAAATAGGTCGACCCTGGGAAGCAGAGCTTGGTAGTCGGCCCGGGACGCGACGAGCTGCTCCGGCGATGGCTCCCACGCCAGCACGACGTCCTCGTTCGCCGCGCGCAGCACATCCACTGCATGGTCGAATTCAGCCAGATCGCCCCACAGCACGTGGAAGCCACGCGCAGCCAAGTAGTCGGCCGGCAGCTCGTCGATGCGCGGTCTTTCCCGAATAAACGCATCGAGGTCGGTCCGGAGGATCTCCGTTCGCCGACCATCGTGCTCGAACAGCTGCCACGCGCGGGGCGTCCGGTATCCGTCTCGCACGACGAGACCGCGGAGGTCGATCCCGAGCTGCTCGAGGGCGGCGCGATGCGCAGGATCGAGGTCTGCAC
>JBOGWW010000058.1:0-7060 GCA_050693655.1 Actinomycetota bacterium
CACGTCCCGGCTTTGTCGGGGCTGCTCGCCGCCCTCGCCCGCGTTCCCTGGGATCGGGCTGCCCCCAGCTTCACCGGACTCCTGCGAGAGCCCGGAGGCGGTGTCCTTTCATCACCGCACGGTTCCAGAGCGCCTCGTGGCGCTCGATGTCCCACGTCCATAAATGATTGGGCGCGGTGGCGAGCAGCTCCGGGCGCCGGTGCGTGGGGTGGACGAGCTGGTTGCGACGCTCGCGCGACTCGCCTTGCGCCGCCAGGATGCGATACATGGTGCGCTCCGAGGCGAGGTAGGTGCCTTCATCGAGCAGCGTCGCCACCACCTCGCCGGGGGCGACGTCACAGAAGCGCTCCGAGTGCAAGACTTCAAGCACCCGGTCACGCTCGGGTTCCGATAACGCCCGGGGTGACGGGCGTCGCGGTGTCGTGGGCCTGGTCGGCTGCGGGCTTCGCCTGCGATAGAGCGTGGGACGTTTGACGCCCAGCAGCTCGCACGCTGGCTTGGCGCCGATCGCCGGTGCGAGTTCCTCCACCGCGGCGACCATCAGCTCTCGGTGTCTTCGTCGGTCGTCTGCTCGATCCCCAGCAGCCGCGAGAGTTTTTTTTGGACCTCGATGATCGTCTCCGCTTGGTCGAGCTTCTTGGTCAGGCGTGCGTTGTCGCGCTCGAGCTCTTCGATCCTGTTGTCGCGTGCGTCCTTTCCCTTGCGACCTCGCTTCTGTGCGAGGCCGGCGAGCGTTCCCTCCCGGCGCTGCTTGCGCCACGCGGCGAGGTGGGAGGAGTAGAGCCCCTCGCGCCGCAGCAGTGCAGCGACCTCTCCGGGCTCGGTGGCCCGGTCGGCCTCCTCCAGGATCTCAAGCTTGTATGCGGCGCTGTGACGCCGGCGTTGCGCCTTGGCGGGTACCTCGGGATCGGGACGGTTCTCGGGCATGCCCTCAGCATGCGCGCGCGACCCCGGTCTTGTCAGGGTAATGGCCATGAAACGAGTGCTCCTTGCTCGCCCTTCCGGGTCAGTAATTTTAGAGCTGGGAAGTGTCTCATCTCATGTTGGCAGAGAGGGTAACGGCTTTGCTGTCGTGGCCGGCCGAAACCTATGCAATCCCGGACTCACAGGAGCGCCAGACGCGCGCGCCCCGGTGAAGCGGGAGCGCACCTCCGAGCTACTCTCCTACAAGGGTCTGGCCTCCTGGGTCGACATGTACGACAAGGGGCCCTGGAGGCGCCCCGAGTGTACGGCTCGTCGGATGGCCCTCCGCGGAACGAAGACTCTGTTTCTCCAGACCTCGAACTACAGGATAAAGACGGACGTCTACCGGCCGGCCGCGATGTCGCGCCTGCTCGAAGCCGCCCACGCCAACGGGATGAAGGTCGTGACCTGGTATCTCCCGAGCTACGCGCATCCCCGGCGAGACTGGCGCCGAACCAAGGGGCCGTAACCTTCGAGAGTGTCAACGGAGAATCCTTCGACGGCTTCGCGATGGACATCGAAGCGACCCTCGAATCCAACATCACAACTCGAAACCGGCGAGCGCTCGCGCTTTCCGACAGGCTCAGGAAGTTCGTGGGCAAGGGCTACACCCTCGGCGCGATCGTGCCCGACCCGGTGATGCAACGGTACTGGCCCGCCTTTCCCTACAAGAGGCTGAATGCGCGCTACGACGTCTTCCTCCCGCTGGCCTACTGGACTTTCAGAACCCGAGGTAAGCGCCGCGGGCACCGCTACACCCGCGACGCGTTGACGATCATTCGTTCGAGACGGGTGACTCGAAGGTGCCCATTCACGTCATCGGAGGGATCGCGAGCGATGCACCGCCGGCCGAGGTGCGCGGCTTTGCAAGAGCCGCGATCAGGTTCAACGCGTGGGGTGCGAGTCTGTACGACTGTCCGATCACCGTTGCTGCTCAGTGGCGCGAAATGCAGCGTCTCAACGACTAGGCCAAGTGCCTAGCGACCAAAGGTGCACTGTCGCGCTCCGAGGTTCCGGGACGCGTCCTCAAAGCGCCGTACGTCTCGGTCGAGCCTGCGCGCCGCTTCCCGCGCCCTCCGGTTGTTGTTCGCCCTTTGAGAAACGTTAAGGGTCTCGAAGCGGCTTCCGACTCTCTGAAAGGTCGAGATGAACCTGTCGATCTCCCTCTCGTTGCCCTCGGGCCGCTCGAGCTCTTCGATCTCAACGGTCATGTCTCCGATGAGTGCGGTCGCTCGTTTCGTGTTGCGCGCGCGACTATCGTTCAGATCGTTCAGCCGCGCCATGTCCTCTCGACAGATGTCGTTGATCGAGGCGACGTACTCTTGTCGGCTGGGAGCCCCTAGGGCCACCAACGAGTACAGCCCGAAGGCGACAACGGCGAGAAGCACCGCGCCGATGATCAACAGCGCCCGTTTGTTCGAACCGGCGCGCTCGACCCCCCCGCCGCCCACCTTTTTTCGCACCGGTAGCTCGGACGTGGGAGCGCGCGCGTCCGGATCGGCTTCGGCCTGTGATGGCTCCCCCGTTCGACGAACGAACGGCACCTGAAGTTCGTCGACCTGAGGTTCGGGCGGAGGCTCGGCCGCCGACGGAACGGGGGTGGATTGCGCGTCCTCTGACCTCTCCCCAGCGGCGCTGTGAGGCGGCACCGCGGGTGGGGGCACGGGTGCGGGGTGCTCCTGGGTGGGAGGTGCAACGACGCCGGACACAATCGTCTTGTTGGGATCGTCCGGGATCTCGACGTCCAGCCGGGTCTGTCCGACGCGGACTATGTCGCCGCGGTTGAGCGGGGTGGGCTCCGTGATCCTTCGCTCGTTGACGAAGGTCCCGTTGGTGGAACCGAGGTCCTCGATCTCGAGACCGCCTTCGGAGGGGCGCACCACCGCATGGTTGCGGGAGACCTCGCCGTCATCCTCGACCAGGACCTCGCTGTTCTCGCGTCCGATGGTGACCTCACCGGAGGTGACCTCGAAGCGCCGGCCTCGAAGCGGACCGTCTCTTACGATCAAGTGAGCCACAGCCAATCCCTTTCGCGCCCTAGAGATTCAAGCGGGTATGCCCTTCGGTTAACGAATTTCTCCTGCGACACAGAACAGTAGGTCTAATGCACCGAGACAGAGGAGGGCAAACGTGAGAGTACTGATCAGCGGGGCCGGCGGGTTCATCGGATCGGCCCTCACCGAGAAACTGATCTCTTCCGGACACCGGGTGGTCCGCCTCACCAGGAGACCGGTCCCCTCCGATCGGGATGCCGTGTCCTGGGACCCCCGGCGAGGAAGGCTCGACGCGGGGGACCTCGAGGGGATCGATGCGGTCGTGCACCTCGCCGGAGAGGGCATCGGAGACCACCGCTGGACCGAAGCCCACAAGGCGCGGGTGCTGGATAGTCGCGTGCGCGGCACCCACCTCCTCGCCGAGACTATCGGCGGTCTCGAGGTGCCGCCCCAGGTGATGCTGAGTCAGTCCGGCGCCCACTACTACGGATTCGAGGGCGGCGATCGCTTCTTTACGGAAGACGATCCTCCCGGCGGCGGCTTCCTCGCGCGCGTCGTCGAACAGTGGGAGGCCGCCACCGAACCCGCGGCGGAGGCCGGCATCCGCGTCCTGCAAACTCGAAGCGGAGTGGTCCTCAGTCCCGACGGGGGAGCGCTGCGGAAGCAGCTCCTTGTCTTCAAGCTCGGCATCGGGGGCAAACTCGGTTCGGGGCGTCAGTACTTCAGTTGGATCTCGCTCGCGGACGAGGTCGCGGCAATGGAGTTCCTGCTCGAGCGCGACGACATCTCCGGCCCCGTGATCCTCGCATCTCCCAATCCGGTGACCAACGCCGAGTTCACGCGCGCTCTGGGCGACGCTCTCGGAAGGCCGACCTTCATGCCCGTCCCGTCACTCGCAATCAAACTCATGTTCAGCTCCGAGATGTCGGACGAGATGATCTTCGGGGGCCAGCGGCTGAAGCCGAAGCGACTTCTGGAAGCAGGCTTCGAGTTCGTCGATCCGGAGGTCGGCGCCGCGCTCCGCAGGATGCTGGATTAGCGAGCAACTCGCTCTTCGAGGCTGCTCCGCTCGTCGGCCGGTGCGAAGGCAGCGCGTGCCGCACGACGTTGCAACTCGACCAGTTCGTCCGTTGACAGGTTGGCGAGACGTGCGCCCCGGCGCAGGTCGTTGGCAAGCGTGGTCGAGAAGAAGGGAGGGTCGTCGCTGTTAATGGTGACGTTGAGCCCGGCTTCCCACATCTCCGGAAGAGGATGAGATTCGAGAGAGTCGAAGAGGCCGAGCGCCACGTTGGAACAGGGGGAGACCTCTAGCGTGGTGCGGTCTGTGGCGAGACGTCTCATGAGGGTGGAGTCGCGTACGCATGCGACCCCGTGGCCGATGCGATCGGCGCCCAGCTCGTCGAGCGCGGCCCATACCCGCTCCGGGCCTCCGGTCTCCCCCGCCGCGGACCGCCGCCCACATCTCGGTTGGGTTCATGCCGTTGCGCACCAGGGTTATGGCGGTGAAGGTTGCTTCCGTGTAGACGATGTTCTGTTTCGCCTGGGCCTGGGCGAAGGCTTCCGCGATGACCCGCAGGTCGTCCGGCTCATTGATCTGAGCGCTTACCGCGAGGTAGAGGTCGACGAACTCCTGAAAGTCTGCGAAGCGCGCAGGGTACCGGCCCTCGACGAGTGGAAGAACCTCATCGGGATCACGGCCGTGCCGCCGGGCCAGCTCGGCGGCCGTGTCGGCTGCGATGCTGCCCTCGAGGTGAACGTGAAGCTCGACCTTGGGATGCGATTCGAAATCAAATGGGGCGGAAGCAGGCACTTCGGCTCTCCTCTGGTCAGGTTTTCGACACCCTACGTCCGTAACGAAAGCCGGGCCACGGCGTTTAACTAGACATGGGCCTCTGCGAGACTCTCACATGCGTGAATCCACAAACGAAGTTAGCGGCACATGGCAATTGATGCAGGTCACAGGGTCTTCGGAGGCCGCTACGAGGCGCGCAGCTGCGTGGGCAGCGGAGGAATGGCGGAGGTCTATCTCGCTTACGACCAACTGCTCGACCGCGAGGTTGCGGTCAAAGCGCTGAACGACCAGCTCGCTCGTGACCCTCAGTTCGTGGAGCGTTTCCGGCGTGAGGCTCGGTCCGCAGCGCGGCTCAGCCATCCCAACATCGTTGCGCTTCACGACTACGGCCAGACCGAAGACAGCTACTACATCGTCATGGAGTTCATCGAAGGACGAACCGTCGCCGATTTAGTCGCCAGCGATGGTCCCATGAATCCCGTGCGCGTGGCAGAGGTTGCAGGAAATGTCGCGAGTGCCCTCGAACGGGCGCATGAATCGGGCCTCGTTCACAGAGACGTCAGTGCGGGCAACGTGATGATCAGCGCGAGTGGGGAGACAAAGGTAACCGACTTCGGAATCGCGCGCGTCATGGACGAGCACGACCAGCAAACCACCGCGGGTGCAAGACCGTGTTCGGAACTGCTGCTTACATCTCCCCGGAGCAGGCTCAGGGCCAGAAGGTAGACGAACGCACCGACCTGTACTCGCTCGGTGTGGTCATGTTCGAGATGCTCACCGGGCGTCCGCCGTTCATTGCCGACAACTCGCTGGCGCTGGCCTCTCAGCACGTTCTCAACGAACCACCGCGCCCCTCTTCGCTTAACGGGGCGATCCCACCCGAGCTCGACGCGATCGTGTTGCGCGTCCTGGCGAAGCGGCCAGAGGCGCGCTTTCAATCGGCCGCAGAAATACGCGAGGAACTGGCCCGCTTCGTCGCCGGCAAGAAGCTGCGCTCCACTCTCGTGCTCGACGAGCCGGTGTCCCCTTTGGTGCAGACGCGCGATCGCGTGGCGCGTGTTCGACGGAACTTCAACCCCATGCCTCTCGCCATGGCCGCGCTGTTGGGGTTGCTTGCGTTGGCCGGCGTTTGGCTCGTCGTCGACAGAGTGACCGCCGAGGACGTACCGACGACTCCTACCTTCGAGGGCCGCTTCCTGAGAGATGCTCGGCATCAGAGCAGGGATCTGAACGTGAACTTCGCCGTACAGCGAAGCTTCAGCGATGAACCGGTCGGCATGGTCCTGTCCCAGCGTCCCGAACCCGGGACCGAGATTCGCCCGGGCGACACGGTGTTCCTCGAGGTGTCGAAGGGCCCGGAGCCCTCTCTCGCCGAGCGCATCGAAGACGGTTTCAACGACGCCGTCCAGGAGGCACGCGACGACCTCGCCCAAACCTGGGAGAGCTTCAAGAAATTCTGGCCGTGAAACGCAGGCTGATCCGTCTCCTTGTAGTCGGCGCGATCGTTTTCGTCGCGATGAAGTTCGCCCCTACGGGCGTTCTCATGACAACCCGCCCGTCACCCAGAGGGTGGAGTGGGATGGTGCCCGCACCGCACAGCTCTTCGACGACGCCTGCGCGGACTGCCACAGTAACGAGACCGAGTGGCCCTGGTACTCGAACATCGCCCCGCAGTCGTGGTTGGTCCAGCGCGACGTCGATGCCGGTCGCGAGGACCTGAACCTCTCGGAGCTCGATCGGGAGCAGGACGAGATCAAAGACCTCATCGAGATCGCAGACAACGAGATGCCGCCGCGGCGCTACACCTTTCTTCACCCCGAGGCGAGGCTCAGCCGGGCCGAGAAGCAGGTGCTGATCGAGGGCATCGCAAGGACCTTCGGCGAAGAGGTAGAGCGGGACTGAGTTCGGTGGAGACCCGGTATGGCTTTCGGGAGTCAGGCCCATTTCGCGTTAGATATGTTCGCCTGCCGAACATCCCGACCATCAAATCATCAGGGACGGTCGCTAAGGAGCCAGCTGCGGTGGCGGCTGGGGGCCGGGCCCCGTGTACGCTTGTCCGGCGAAATCTCGCAAGGGCCCCATCGTCTAGCCAGGTCCAGGACGCCGCCCTTTCAAGGCGGTAGCACGGGTTCAAATCCCGTTGGGGCCACCAGCAAAAGCCCAGCTCAGAGGGCATCCTTCTCCCTCCCAGAGATCTCCTTCCCAAATTTGGCGCGCGTGTGGCGCGCGGGCCGGGAAGCAAGTATGGCCGCGAGGCGGTCGGGAACTTCGAATTCGGCGTCCTGATAGAGGTGGCCGTAGCGATCCAGAG
>JBOGWW010000059.1:0-4095 GCA_050693655.1 Actinomycetota bacterium
GCGCTACGGCGGGCGGGGTCGCGGGCGGAATCACGAGGATGTGGGAGGAGCGCTACCAGGACGCGGTAACCGAGGGTTCGATCCTGATAGGCGTGCATCACACCGATGCCCGGCGGGTGCAGCGAGCGCTGGGGTTGTTGAAGCGACAGGGGCCCGACCGGATTGACTTCTTCGATGCCGAAGGCCGGCCTCTCGGCGGCGACGGTAAGGGGGACGACGATCACTCAACGCGGAGCTGAACCACACCTGGGAAGATAGAGCGTTGGAACAAGAGAACCTTGGAGGGAGCGAATCCATGTCTGATCCCAGGCCCTATCTGGTCGCAGGCGAACACAAGACGTCCGGCAACACGTTTGAAGTCAAGTCTCCATTCGACGGTGGGGTCGTGGCGACCGTGGCCAAGCCCAACGCAGCCGATATCGAGGTCGCGAGCGCTGCCGCTCACGAGGTCTTCGAAGAGACCCGCAAACTTCCGGTGCACGCGCGCGCCGATGCGTTGACACACATCTCCGCGCGACTTGCCGAGCGCGGCGACGAGGTGGCCGAGACGATTGCGAGGGAAGGGGGCAAGCCGCTCAAGTGGGCGAAGGTCGAAGCGGTGCGTGCCGTCTCGACCTTTCGCTGGGCTGCGGAGACGATTCGCGCCGAGGAGGGCGAGATCATGCGGCTCGACGCCGAGGCGTCGTTGGGCTCGCGCCTGGGTTTGATCCGCCGCTTCCCGCTGGGCCCCGTGCTCGGGATCTCGCCGTTCAACTTCCCGGTCAACCTGGTGGCGCACAAGGTCGCGCCCGCGCTCGCCGTGGGTGCCCCCATAGTCATGAAGCCCGCCACCGCCACCCCACTCGGTGCGCTGCTGCTGGGGGAGCTGTTCGCCGAGACCGACCTTCCGCCGGCGATGATGTCGGTGCTGCCCCTCAGCGGCAGCGAGGCCGGAGCCCTCGTCACCGACGACCGCTACGCCAAGATCTCCTTCACCGGCTCGTCCGAGGTCGGTTGGAACCTGCGTTCGGAGGCCCCGAAGAAGGCCATCACGCTCGAGCTCGGGGGCAACGCCGGAGTCATCGTCCACTCCGACGCGGACCTCGAACGAGCGGCCCAGAGAGTCGCCTTCGGCGGCTACTACCAGGCGGGGCAATCCTGTATCTCGGTTCAGAGGGTCCTGGTTCACTCGGAGGTGGTCGATCGCTTCAACGAGCTGCTCGTGGCCGAGGTGAACAAGCTGAAGACCGGCGATCCCCTGGATCCCGAAACCGACGTGGGCCCGGTCATCGATCACGACTCGCTCGAACGGATCTCACAGTGGGTCGACGAGGCCGTTCAGGCGGGCGCCGAGATTCTCACCGGTGGCAAGCGCGAGGATCCCTTCTACGTCCCGACCGTGCTCACCAACACCGATGCCAACATGAAGGTTCGTTGCGAGGAGATATTCGGTCCGGTCGTGACCGTGAACACCTACGACGATTTCGAGGTCGCGGTATCCGAGGTCAACAACTCCAGGTACGGCCTCCAGGCGGGGGTTTTCACGAGCGACGTCAACCGGTTGATGGCCGCCTGGCGCGACATCCGGGTCGGAGGTCTGATAGCGAACGACGTCGCGAGCTTCCGCGCCGATCAGATGCCCTACGGAGGGTCCAAGGACTCGGGGGCCGGACGTGAGGGCCTGCGCTACGCCATGGAAGAGATGACCGAGCCTCGGATCATGGTCCTGTCCGAGGTCGCGCTCTGAGGTATCGCCGGAAGAGTCGCTAGAGGCCGTGCGGCCCCTCTGGAAGGTCGCGTGGGCGTTGCCGGGGTCGATTGCCGGATTCTTGATCGCGCCTTTTTTCAAGCACCGGCGCGTCGTGAAGGGCGCCATGGTCTGCGAGGGCGCGACCTGGCCTCGTAAAGTCGGCTTCCGGCATCGTGCGATGACGCTGGGCCAAGTCGTGTTGTGTATCGACGACCTGGATGAGGGGACCCTCGAACACGAGCTGGTTCACGTCGCTCAATGGGAGCGCTGGGGCATCGCCTTCCTCCCCGCCTATCTGGTGGCCACGCTGGTGGCTTCGCTGCGGGGCGGTCATTTCTACAGGGACAACGCCTTCGAGGTCCAGGCCCGCCGCATCTCGGGACACTCCCAGAGGTTTTCGCGTCGGGGCGGCGAAGTCCTCTGGAGGCTCGGCCGACGATTGATCTAGGAGAGGTCCGGATGAGGTCGCTGATGCGCGTCGTACTCACGTGCACGTTGATCGTCTCGTTGCTGGTCGCGGCCGGCTCCACCCCGGCGCAAACCGCAGACGACGTGCGGATCGAGGATCCGATCATCGTCGAATCGAGGGATGGAACGCCGATCGTGGCCACGCTGATGCTGCCGGGAGGAGCGTCCCGAGCGTCCCCGGCGCCGGTCGTACTCCAGACCCACGGCTGGGGCGGCACGCGGGCGAAAGAGCCCGGCGGCATCCTCAACGTGCTGCTGGCGCGCGGCTATGCGGTCTTGACCTGGGATTCGCGCGGTTTCGGGGAGTCCGGCGGCGAGGCCAACATCGGCGCACCGGGCTTCGAGGTCGCCGACGCTCGCGCGCTGATCGACTATCTCGCGGCGCGTCCCGAGATCCTGAAGGATTCCCCGGACGACCCGCGCCTGGGATGGATCGGCGGATCGAATGCGGCCGGGGTGCAGTTCAATACGGCTGCGGTCGACAAACGCATCGACGCGCTCGTCCCCGAGATCTCCTGGGGGGATCTGGTGAGAGACCTTCTTCCCGGAGGTGTCCTGAAGCAGACGTGGGATCTGATCCTTTACGGAGCCGGAGGAGCGACGGCGGCAACGCTGGGGATCTGGTCTCCCGCCGGCCCCCAGACCGGCATCTTCGCGCGCGAGATCCATCTGGCCTTCGTCCAGGGGACGGCAACCGGAGAGCTGGACGCCGACCTGATCGAGTGGTTCTCTCGGCGCTCGACGACCCGGCGATCGCACCGTGTGGATGCTCCCACCTTCATCATCCAGGGGAGCGTAGACACTCTCTTTCCGCTAAACGATGGGTTCGAGAACTACACCAACCTGATCCGCGCGGGCACGCCGGTCAAACTGATGACCTACTGCGCGGGTCACACGCTCGGCTGCGACTATCCAGGCGGCGCCAGTGGCGACCCTGAGGATTCCAGTGACGCACGGCCGCTCTACGAGCGGCGCACTCTCGCCTGGCTTGATCGCCACGTTCGCAATAAGCGGATCGGAACGGGAGCGGCCGTCGAGTGGCAGGCGCAGGACGGCTTCTACTATGCGGCGCCCTCCTATCCGCTGCCTCGAACCAAGCTGCGCGCGGCGCGGCCGATGACCGACGTGATCCTGGTCGGTCCCGGCGCCACCGGTGGTGACGAACCCGCCTCGGGTGGTCCCGCGCCCGAGATCGAGCTTGGCACGACGGCGCAGCGCGCAACCATCCTCGGACCGGCGGACCGCCCGCGAGCCATCCTCGGCAACCCGCGTCTATCGATCAGGGGCAGGACGGTGGGTGTCAAGGGGCACTCGTTCTTCGAGCTGATCGATGTCGCGCCGGGCGGCACACGCGTGACGCTCGACGATCAGACCATGCCGCGCGCTCTCCCGCTGGGAGAGTTCAAGAAGAGCTTCGACCTGCACGGAGTGAGTTGGATGCTGCAGCCCGGTCACCGGCTCGAGCTCGAGATCACGACGGGCTCAACGCAATACTCGATCCCGCGCACGGGCCCCTACCGGGTGACGTTCGACGAAGCTGCGGTGAAGCTGCCGCTGACTCCGTGGCGAGCGCACCGCCACCGTGTCGCGCCGGGCCCCTAGGTGAGTCTCAGGGCGACTACGGCGGCTCCCGTTGCTTCCTGCAATTTCTGAGGTGGCACGGGGAAAACCGTGTCCGGGCGGCCCGCGGCCGCCCAGACCTCGTCGAAGTCGAGCAGATCCACGTCCATGAACACGGGGATCTCGGTCGCGTGGCCAAAGGGAGGCGTGGCGCCGATCGAGAAACCCGAAGCCTCCCGGGCGGCGTCGGCGTCGGCCTTCTCGAGAGTGTCGGTTCCCGCCGCGGCCGCGCCCTTGGCGACGTCCACGCGGTTGGCGCCGGAGACCAAGAACAGGAC
>JBOGWW010000060.1:0-3086 GCA_050693655.1 Actinomycetota bacterium
TGCGCAAGAGCAACGGTGAGTGGAGCGTCACCCGGGCGGTCGAGGACATCGAAGTCCCACGGACCATCCATGCCCTCATCGCAGCGCGCCTCGATGGATTGCCTTCCGAGGAGAAATCGATCCTGCAGGACGCGGCCGTGGTCGGGCGCGTCTTCTGGTCCGGCGCAGCGGCGCGACTTGCGGATCGATCGAGACAGGAGGCGCACGATCTGTTCGGACGGCTGCGCCTCAAAGACGTAGTGGTGTTGCGCGAGCCGCCGGCATTCTCGGGCGAGGTCGAGCTCGCGTTCCGCCACGCGTTGATCCGGGACGTTGCCTACGACTCGCTGCCGAAGTCGTTGCGAGCGTCGAAGCACGCGGAGGTCGCGCGCTGGGCGGAGGGCCGCGCCGGCGAGCGCCGCGACGAGTTCGCGGAGCTGATCGCGACCCATCTCACCGAGGCCCTGTCCTACCTCGACGAGCTGGGAGACGCGGCCGGTGACAGACGTGAGATCGAGCGGCAGGCGTGCCGGTGGGCGCGCTCCGCGGGGAAGCGCGCGGCGCGGTTGTGGCAGATGCCGGACGCCGTGCGCTGGTATCAGACCGCTCTCGATCTGGCCGAAGGGGCAGGCATAGACGACCATGAGCGCGCGCTGCTCTGGTCTGCCTATGCGCGCGCGTGCCGAGGGGTGCGCCCATTCGAGGAGGTCGAGAGCGCCTATCAGCAGGCCCTCGATCTGTTCCTGAGTCTCGGCAACGAGGAGTTGGCCGGTCGAACCGAGGCGGACCTCGCGCAGATCGCGTTCCAGCTCGGGCACGATGCGGACGTGATCCCCCGGGTGGAGAGCGCAATGCGGCGCCTCGAGCCACTCGGCGACAGCCGTCATCTCGCGCAGGCCCTGAATACCCTCGGCTGGTATCACTGGCGTCGTGGGCGTTCGGCCGAGGGGGAACCGTTCCTGCGTCGTGCCATCGAAGTGGCGGATCGCGTCGGAGCCCGCGTGGTGATGGCAGACGCGCTGCAGACGCTTGGCATCCTCCTCAGCACCACCGGAAGATGGCGTGAGGGGCTTCCCATGGTGGAGGAGAGCTACGCGCTCGCCAAAGAGACGCAGAACCTCCACCTGTTCCTGCGCGCGTGCAACAACCTGCCGAGCATCTTGTGGGAATACAGCCCCGACTATCAGCGGGTGTGGTCGATTCTTGAAGAGGGGTTGCAGCTTGCCCGCAAGGCCGCCACGCCGGACATGCAGGCCTGGATCCTCGGTACTTCCGGTTACGTCTTGACCGAACGAGGAGATCTGGCCGAGGCCGAGCGCTGTATGACCGAAGCGCTGGAGATCGCCGAATCGATCGCCGAGCGCCCTCTCATCGGGATGCGGGCCAACGAGCTCGCGTGGGTCAAGCTCCTGCGGGGCGATATCGATGCGGGAGCGACGCTCCAGGCCCGCGCCTACCAGATCCTGCAAGAGAACCCGGAGCTTCAGAACGAGGGCGGACTCGTGGTCGTCGGCGCGCTGGTGGCTGCTGCCCAGGGCGACCCGGCGCGCGAGCTGGCCATCCTCGTCGACGGTGCCGGCCGTCTCGCACCCGAAGACAGGCACGCGCAGGGAACCGACGCGATGCTTCTCGAGGCGATCCGGGCTCTGCGCAAGGCTGGGCGCGCCGGTGAGGCGCGCCCGTTCGCGGAGGCGCTACGTGACATTGCCGAGGACCGGGTCACGGCCGCCGCTCGTCTCGGGTGGGCCGAAGGATTGCTTGCCGGGGATGACGCCACGTCGGCCGAGCTATTGCGAGACGCGATTGCGCGCTTGGAGGCCCTTGGTTTCCGGATCGATACGGCGCGGTGCCTGACCGACCTCGCCGAGGCCGAACGAAGGGCCGGGAAAGACTTCCGTACCGAGCTAGAGCGGGCACGAACCATCTTTCAGGAATGTGGAGCGAAGCTCTTCCTCCGCGACTTCGACGAGCTGCCCTCCCGGTAACCGCCCGCAGCATCTTCCGAGGTGTGACCTACATCACTGCGTTTCGCTACGACGACAGCGATCGTGGGGCCAGGCAAACGAGACGCGCTCCCCGGCTCGGGTTGCTTCGCCTTCGCTCGATATGGGAACCCCCTTGTGGAGGCATTCGGCCCATTAGACGATCGTGTTGAGATGAGAAGAACCATGGCCCGGCGCGGTCCTAACCTGCTGGTGGGGATCTTCCTCGTCCTGACGGCATGCGCGGGTGGCTCCGAGAATCAGATAGCTGAGGAAACCCTCACGCCGGTTCGAGGGGGCACCGTGGTCTTTGCCTCGAGCACCGGCGAGCCGGCCGTCATGAACCCCCTGACCATCGACGGCAACACCGTGGCCACGGCGCTGGTCGCGCAAACGCTCTTGGAAGGTGCGTACGAGACCCTCCCCGATTTCACCTATCGCCCCGAGCTGCTCGCTGGCGAGGCCGAGGTCACGCACGGTCCCTTCACCATCACCTACACGATCCGGGAGGATGCGACCTGGAGCGACGGCGAGCCGGTTGGCGCCGCCGACTTCGAGTTCACGTGGAAGACCATCGTCGATCCCAAGTTCAAGGCTGCGGTCCGTGACGGATACGACAAGATCACGGACAGCGAGATCATCGATCCGAAGACGATCAGATTCACGTTCGACGAGCCCTTCGTTCCATACCGCGAATTGTTCAACTTCGTGCTCCCCGCGCACGCGCTCGAGGACGGGGATCTCAACCAGGTGTGGGACGACGAGATCACCGTGTCGAGCGGACCGTTCGAGTTCGAGCAATGGAAAAGGGGCCAGTTCGCGACCGTGGTCCGTAACGACGCTTACCGGGGCGAAGGCCCCTACCTGGATGAGATCGTCTTTCGCTTCGTCACGGACCCGGGCTCCCAGATCCAACTGTTCAGAAGCCGGGAGGCCGATGTGCTCTATCCGCAGCCCCAGGTCGATCTCGTGGAGCAGCTAACCTCGTTCGGGGGGGCAAGCCTCGAGGCGAGCGCCGGTGCCGTGTGGGAGCACATCGATTTCAACCTCGACACGCCTCTGTTACAGGAACCATTCGTGCGTCAGGCCATCGCCCACGGCATCGATCGTCGCGCGATCGTCGAC
>JBOGWW010000061.1:0-8364 GCA_050693655.1 Actinomycetota bacterium
GCCCTCGACCGAGCTGAAGACTGCTTTCGTGGACCGCGCCGGAAACACGCTCGACGATCTCGGTCTTCCGACCGAGGTACGTGCGCCGCTCGACGAATCGGCCGAGTTCGTCGCCTCCTCGTCCGGAGATCTAATCGCCTCTCCCGGCGGCGACGCGCCCGAAGCGCCTCGTCCGACGGGTCTCGGCGGCCGCACCGGTGAGCACACCGGGGACTTCGAGCAACTGTGGGGCGAGATGACCAAGACCTACAGGCAGCACCCGGGGGCGACCTGGTAATGACCACTGCCACGTCGATCGAGCTCGCCGTGTGGGAGGCCCTCGCGACGGTTCCCGATCCCGAGATCCCGGCCGTCTCCGTGGTCGACATGGGCATGATCGAGCGCGTCGAGGTAGACGGCTCGTGTGTGAACGTAACGGTCTTGCCCACCTTCACCGGCTGCCCGGCGATACCCGTCATCAAGCAGGACGTCGAGGCCGCGGTGGCGGCGGTGGGTGACGTCGAGGCGGTTGCCGTCGACACGACCTTCGACCCTCCGTGGACCACCGATCGCATATCGAAGGAGGGCAGGGCCAAGCTCAGGGAGTTCGGGCTCGCGCCACCGACCGGCGAGGGTCCGGTTCTCATCACCGATATCGGGCTCCCGAAGCGAGCGGAGTGTCCCTTCTGCGGGAGCACGGACACGCGCAACGAAAACCCGTTCGGACCGACCCCCTGCCGGTCGCTGTACTACTGCGAGTCCTGTCGCCAGCCCTTCGAGCAGTTCAAGGACGTCTGAGCCTCGCTAACGGCGATTTAGAAGCGGATTTCCCTGCTAGTCGACCAGCGTCAGCTCGGGGCGCAGGTCCACCAGACGGAGCATCGCGTCCACGACGCGCGGGTCGAACTCGGTGCCGCTGGCCTCGTTGAGACGCCGGCAGGCTTCCTCGCAGCTGAGTGCGTCCCGGTAGGGCCTGTCGCTCGTCATCGCGTGGAACGCGTCGACCACGAGGATGATGCGTGCCTCGAGGGGGATGTCCTCGCCCCGCAGGCCGTCGGGATAGCCGCGCCCGTCCCAGCGTTCGTGGCAGGCCCGCACGATCGGGCGCACGTCGGCGAGAAACTCGATCGGGGCCAGGATCTTCTCTCCCAGCTCCGGATGCGTGCGAATGATTGCCCATTCCTCGTCGTTGAGAGGACCCTCTTTGAGGAGGATGTCCGTGGGGATTCCGATCTTGCCGATGTCGTGGAAGAGCGCCCCCAGCTCGAGGTTCTTCATCCGCCGCGGTCCGAGCCCGAGCTCCTGGCCCAGCTCGAGGGCCATGTCGGTGATCCACCGGGCGTGCGACGAGGTGTACTCGTCCTTGGCCTCCAGCGCGTTGGCCAGTGCTTCGACCGTTGAGATAAAGGTACGTTCCAGGCTGAGGAAGGTGTGAGCGTTGTTGATTGCCAGTCGCGCCTGATGGGCGATGCCCGCAAGGAGCTTCATCTTGCGCTCGGAGAACTGGTAGTCCCCCAGCGCCGGGGCGCCGACGACGAGTCCCCCGATCCCGCCGTCGTCCAGCTTGAGTGGAGCGACGGCCATGTGGCCTCGCACGAGATCGAAGTCCATGCCGAGTTCCTGCACGAGGTCGCTCGAATTCGCGGCGAAGGGCTCTCCCGAGACCAGTAGGTGGCGGACGAGATCCTGCGGGAAACGCGTTTCGGTCAGTGCGACGAGCTCGCTCCCCTCGTAACCGATCTGAGCCTCGGCGATGAGGTCTCCCGTGGCCGGATCCGGCAGCCAAACGGTCGTGCGCGGGGATCCGAGGATGCGGGCCGCAAGGTCCACCGTCCGGTTGAGGACCTGGTTCATGTCGTCGGCGGTGGCGAGTTCACGACTGACGTCGAGAAGCGCGTTGGCGATCTCCGCGCTCTCCTTCTGGTCCTTGTACAGGATGGCCTTCTGCATCGCGGTGGAGGCCTGGTAGCTGATTCCGGCCAGTTGTCGCATCCGATCCTCGGCGAAGTGAAGCCCGTCCGATTCGGGATGCCGCACCGTGAGCCATCCCCTTACCCCGTGAAGGGGGGCTACCGCGAGGGTGCGCCACGCGAAGGTGGCGGGTAGCGGCAGATGTCTCTCGACCTCGGACGCGGTCAGGACGAACGGCTCCTTGCGCCCGTTGAGGAAACGGTCTCCGTATTCGCGGGTCAGGCGCATGCGGATCGCGGGTTCGGCTCCGCGGTCACCGATGAAACCATGATGGGCCACGCACACGTAGCTGTCGGCTCGTTCGTCGTAGAGCCACAGGGCGGCCTGGCGGGCCTCCATGACCCGGGTTGCCACCTTTACGCTTTCGTTTCCGACGACGTACTCGCTGGGAGCCATGGATACGGTGTCGGCGAACTGAAGCAGAGCCTTGGCGTGATCGGCCTCGAGCCTCTCGTTCTCGTAGAGGCGAGCGTTCTCGAGCGCCACGGCGGCGTGGCCGGCGAGCACCTCCAGCAGGCGAACGTCGTCCTCGTCGAACTGGCTGGTCCCCAACTTGGAGATGATGACGGCACCGATGACGCGTACGCCGTAGTTGAGCGGAACCGCAACCAGAGATTCCTCGACGTCGGACGTCCCCGGCACCTGCACGGCCCACTCACACTCGAGTGCATTGGGGACCAGTATCGGAGAACCCGTCTGAGCCACGCGTCCGGTGACACCCTCGCCGATCTTGACCGTCCAGTTTGCGATGTCCCCTTCCGAGCTCAGCACCTCTCCCTTGAAAGCGATGGGTACCAACCGCCGTCCCTCGGTGAGGTAGACGCGGCACGAGTGATAGTCGATGAGGGTTCTGAGCTCGTTGGCGATGGTGCTGCCGATCTGCTTGACGTCGTTGAGCCGATTGAGTTTGCCTGCAAGGCTCTGGAGCATCTTGAGGTGAGCTATCGATCGGACGTCGCGGTTGGGATTGGGCTCGCCGGGTCGCTCCTCACCGCCCTCTTCGAAGATGACCGTACGATTCTTGCCCTTCGCCTTCGCGGTCAACATCGCCGCGTCGGCGCATGCCACCAACTCCCGGGGATTGGCCGCGTGATGTGGCCCCTGGGCCACGCCGATCGAGACAGTGATCTTTCCCGCCGGCTCGAAATCCATCGTTGCGAGCTTGGCATTTATGCGCGCGGCGAGTCCGAGCGCATCACCCGCATCGCAGGAGGGGAGAATCACGGCGAACTCCTCGCCGCCCAGACGACTGACGACGTCCGAGGCGCGCACGGTCGCACGCAGGAGATCTGCGATTGCGACCAGGACGGTGTCACCCGCCGCATGCCCGAATACATCGTTGACCCTTTTGAAGTCGTCGATGTCC
Source organism: Actinomycetota bacterium (assembly GCA_050693655.1). Lineage (GTDB taxonomy): Bacteria > Actinomycetota > CADDZG01 > CADDZG01 > WHSQ01 > WHSV01. Next base: position 3,317 of record JBOGWW010000061.1, read on the forward strand.
ATGACCAGGAGAGCGCAGGAATCGTACTTGCGGCTGGCCCGGTTGAGCTCGGCGCGCAGACGCTCGTGGAAGTGACGGTGGTTGTAGAGGTTGGTCAGAGAGTCGGTTTGAGCTGCGAGCTCGAGCTCCGCCCGGTGACTGGCGTTCTCGATCGCGAGGGCGGCGGCCTCGCCGAAACGCTTGGCGAGCTCGAACTCCTCCGGCGTGAAAACCGCTTCCTCGCCTTGGCGGTAGACGTTGAGTGCGCCCTTGACGGCTCCCTTGTTCAGCAGCGGAATGCTCATGAGCGACTCGGCGTCGTGGGGGGTGCCGGGTATCACCTGCGTCCGGGGGTCGAGATGGGCGTGGTTGGCCAGCACCGCCTCGCCGGCCTCAACCGCGGCTCCCGTGATGCCTCGTCCAAAGGGGACCCGGTCGCTCATGATCTCTTCGACGTACTGATCGCGAGCGAGGACGGGGACGAGCACCCGCCGGGCCTCGTCGGCCGTGTAGATGATCAAGGTGTCGTACTGGAGCAGGTCCTTGAGCGTGTCCGCGATCCGCTCGAGCAGGGCATCGAGGCTCTGCTCGGAGAGGACGTGGTGGAACACGTCGGCCAGGCGCCGATAGGAGTCGAGGCTTGCCCCGACTTCCTCGGTCCGGCTTCCTATGGTCGAATCCAGCACACAGTCCTCCCGCCGCCCGGGCGCGCTCGGCTACTCCCTGGTTATCGGTGGGTTCCGGCGACCCTTGAGGGGGCGGGAGGTGGGCAAATCGAGTTTATTGTCGGGCTCCGGGCGAGGAAAAGCCAAAAACCGGAAACCGATTCGCTCGGAGGGAACGACCCCCAAGGAGCCACCTCCAGTGCCCATTCAGGTGACCGAAGAAGCCATCGACGTGCTGCGCCGCTCGCTCGAACTCGGTCACGTCGACCCCGCCGCCGGAGGCGTCCGGCTCCGAGCCGCGCGCGGGCTCGGGGGCGGCCTGGACGTTCAGGTCGAACTGGCCGACGGCCCCCTGGAGGGCGAGACGACCGTCGAGGCCTCGGACGTGCGCGTTTTCGTCGACCCCGGCGTAACCGAGGCGATTCCCAACGCGATCATCGCGGTGGAGCCCCAACACGAGCTGATCGTCGTTCGTCCGGCCGAGTAGTGGTTCGGCGGCGAGCGGTTGTCAGAGGACGGGTGCAGGGCGTCTTCTTCCGCGACACCTGCAGGCGAGTGGCGCGCGAGCACCACGTCGCCGGCTCGGCCGCGAACCTCCCCGACGGGAGCGTGGAGGTCATCCTCGAGGGTGAGGCAGGTGATGTCGAAGCGGTGATCGAGTGGTGCCGCTCGGGCTCCTCTTACGCCGACGTGGAGGCCGTCGACGTAACCGATGAGGAGCCCGAAGGCCTCGAGGACTTCCGCGTCGGCTAACGGAGGTTGACCCAGACCGATTTGGTCTGCGTGTATCCCTCCATCGAGTGCTTGCCGAGCTCCCGGCCGAAGCCCGACTGCTTGTAGCCGCCGAAGCTGACGCCGGGATCGTAAAGACCGGTGGTGTTCACCCACACGGTCCCGGCCTTGATGCCGCGGGCGACCCTGTGAGCCTTCGTGACGTCACTCGTCCACACCGCGGAGGCCAGCCCGTACATGGTGTCGTTGGCAACGGCGATGGCCTCGTCCACATCGGACACTTCGATGACCGCGGCAACCGGACCGAAGATCTCCTCTTGTGCGATTCGCATGTCGTTGCGGACCCCGTCGAACACCGTCGGTTGGACGTAGTACCCGTCGCCGAGCTCGGCCGCCCGCTCGCCTCCGGTAACGACCTCCGCCCCCTCGGACCGGCCGATGTCGATGTAGCCGGTGACGCGCTCGAGCTGCGCCGCCGAAACCACCGGGCCCATACCAGTCTCGTCGTCGAGGGCATGGCCGAGCTTCATCGACTGGGTCGCGCCCACCAGAGATTCGACGAACTCGTCGTGTATCGACTTCTCCACCAGGATGCGGGTGCCCGCCGTGCACACCTGCCCCGAGTTGAGGAACACCCCCATCATCGAGCCCTTGGACGCACGCTTCAGATCCGCGTCGTTAAAGACGATGTTCGGCGACTTCCCACCGAGTTCGAGGGTCGTGCGCTTCAGGTTGCCGGTGGAGGCTTCGAGAACCCTTCGCCCGACCTCGGTGGATCCGGTGAAGGTGATCTTGTCGACATCATCGTGCGCGGCAAGCGCCGCACCGGCCTCTTCACCGAATCCGGTGACGACGTTTACGACGCCCTCGGGAACGCCGGCCTCCAGACACAACTCGGCCAGTCGCAGAGCCGTTAGCGACGTCTGCTCGGCGGGCTTCAGCACCGCCGAGTTACCGAAGGCGAGCGCGGGAGCGACCTTCCACGCGGCCATGATCAAGGGGAAGTTCCAGGGGATGATCCCGCCGCACACGCCGAGCGGCTCGCGCAGCGAGTAGATGAACATCTTGTCGTCGGTGGGGTTCGTCTCGCCGTAGATCTTCGTCGGCCAACCCGAGTAGTAGCGAAAGGCCTCTCCCGCGGCCCATATCTCGCCGGATGCGAGGTTCACGGGCTTTCCCGAGTCGAGAGCTTCGAGCTGGGCGAGTTCGGGTGTGTTGCGCTTGATGAGCTGCCCGATCTTGTAGAGCACATCGGTGCGCTTGCCCGGGCGGAGCCCACTCCAACGCCGGTCGTCGAAGGATTCGCGCGCGGTCGCGACCGCCGCGTCGATATCCGCCGCGTCCCCGCGCGGCACCTCGGTGATCACCTCGCCCGTGGACGGATTGATCGCCTCAAAAGTCTTGCCCGAGCGAGCGTCGACCGCGGCTCCACCGATCGACATCTTCGGCGGGCGCTCGACGAATTTGGTCACCTCTGCGAGCAACTCCACTTGCGCCATTCCAGTCCTCCCAAAACCAATCACTTCACTGAGTGTCGTCTTTTCGTGCGGAACTCAAGGTTAATGCGCCCGCCGCCGGCCGTTCGTAGCACCGGAGAATCAGGAGCGGGTAGTCCTTACTGGCTACTGCCGATTTAGTCATTGCCAAGCAGGGCGAATCGGGAGATTTTGGATGGTCGTGAGTACCTCTAGCGCTCCGACGCGCGGGCCGCAGGAATCGCCATCCGTCAATCGCCGCTCGGGCACCGCCCGAGTGTGGCTGCTTACCGCCGCCATGGCGGCCACGAGCGTCGTGCTCTTCGTGTTCTCGGTGGCCGACGAGCCGCGCCTGGATCCGACCAGAGTTCACGCGCGCTGGTGGATGCTCGCGCTGCTGTTCTGCCTCGCGGAGATCTTCGTGATCCACCTGCAGTTCCGGCGGGACGCGCACTCGTTCTCCCTGAGCGAGGTCCCGCTGGTCCTCGGTTTCTTCTTAGCGGCTCCCTGGGAACTGGTGGTCGGGCAACTGGTCGGCGCCAGCATCGCCCTTGTCCTGCATCGCCGGCAGGGCCCCCTCAAGTTCTCGTTCAACGTGGCCCACTTCGCCCTCGGGACATCGGTCGCGGCACTGACCTTCCATGCCATCCTCGGCGATGGCGAACCGATAGGTCCGATCGGTTGGGCCGCGGCGCTGGCGGGAGCGCTCCTCGCATCCATCGGAAGTGGTTTGGCGATCGCGGTTGCAATCTGGCTTTCCGACGGTCGACGTCCGGCCGGATTCGCTCGGACCCTGCGCTTTTTGTTCATAGTCACCGCGACGAATACGAGCATCGCGCTCGCCGCGGTGACCGTGCTCTGGCTGAAGCCGGTCGCCGCCTGGCTGCTGATAGTTCCCATCGGCCTGATGTTCCTTGCCTACCGTGCCTACACATCGCAGTCGGAGAAGCATCAGAGCCTCCAATTCCTGTACGAGTCAACGCGTGCACTGAACCGGTCGCTTCAGGTCGAAGCCGCGACCAGCACCCTGCTTGCGCAGGCTCGACGCATGTTCAGGGCCGAGGTGGCCACGATCACCCTGTTCCCCGCGGAGGAGGAACCCGCGCTCCGCTCGACATTGGGCCCCGGCGACATCGAGCACTCGCTGGTCCCCGTGCACCTCGATCCCACCGAAGGTGTCTGGGCGCGGGTAGCAGCCGAACGCGAGGCCGTCCTGTTCGCTCGGCCCATTCGCAACGAGCGCATACGCCATTACTTCGAAGCGAGCAATATTCGCGATGCGATGGTCGCTCCGCTGTTCGGAGAAGAGGAGGTCGTCGGAACGATGCTCGTCGGCAACCGCTTCGGCGAGGTCAGCACCTTCGACTCCGAGGATCTAAAGCTCTTCGAGACACTCGCCAATCACGCCAGCGTCTCGCTCGAAAACGCGAGACTAGTGGGCCGGCTCGAGGAATCGCTTGCTCACCTCACCGAAATGAACCGCGTGAAAGATGACTTCGTGGCGTCGGTGTCTCACGAGTTACGCACGCCGCTCACATCGATTCTCGGTTACGCCAAGACCCTGCTGCGCCCCAACGTCGCTTTCTCGCAGGAGGAGGAGCGGCAGTTCCTCGAGACGATCGAGCGTCAGGGCGAACGCCTTCGTCTGCTCATCGAGGATCTCCTAGAGGTCTCGCGCCTCGAGTCGACGGAGGTACGTCCCATCGTCTCGACCGTATCGCTCCCCCATCTCGCGCGACAGATCGTCGAAGAGGCACGGACTCGGTCCGATCATCTACTCGAGCTCGACTTCGAAGAGGGCATGCCGCTCATCAAGACCGACGAGGGCAAGGTCTACGAGATCATCAGCAACCTGCTCGACAACGCTCTCAAATACTCGCCGGACGAGTCGCGTATCACCGTACGGGGAGAGAGGCACAGCGATGGCGTCCTCGTGTCCGTTCGGGACGAGGGCAGCGGAGTTCCCGCGGAGCTTCACGACAAGATCTTCGAACGCTTCTATCAGGTGGACCAGTCGTCTACTCGCGCCGTGGGTGGCACGGGACTCGGGCTCTACATATGCCGCAAGATGACCGACGTCATCGGAGGCCGGTTGTGGCTCGAACGATCCGACCATCTCGGGTCCCTCTTCTGTCTGTGGATTCCCTCCACCCCTCCGCTGGCGCGCAGAACCGGCCGGGGATTCGCGGCGCGCGCC
>JBOGWW010000062.1:0-3468 GCA_050693655.1 Actinomycetota bacterium
GTTCTCCCCGACGGGTGAGGAAGTGGTCTTCCAGGGTGCCTTGGACCCGCACACTCCGATTGCTCAGGGATGGCTGCGGGCTTCCCATCGCAAGATCGACCCAGACCTTTCGACGGAGTACAGGCCCTATCACACGCACGACCACCGGCAGCCCTTGGTCCCCGGAGAGATCTACGAATGCGACGTAGAGATCTGGCCCACGTCGATCGTCGTCCCCGCCGGCTATCGCATCGCACTCACGGTACGGGGCAAGGACTACGAGTATCCCGGCGAAGGCGCACGGCTCGCCTCGTTCAAGAACGAGATGAGGGGTTGCGGGCCCTTCCTGCACGACGATCCGCGCGATCGACCGACGGAGATCTTCGGAGGAACGGTAACGCTCCATTCCGACGAGCGTCGCCCCTCGTACCTGCTCCTGCCGGTCATCCCCTAGTCCCTTCGGAAGCGGGCGAACGTAGCGGCTTCCTCATATCTTGTATAATGCATAATCTATGATCTCCACGGTCGCGCCTCCCGCACCACCGAGCCAGGAAACCCTGCATGCGGACGAGAAAACGGCGTGATCATCACCGAGTCCTTCATCCTGCAAGCCGAGCGCGACCGTGTCGCCGCCCTGCTCGCCGATATCGAGCGCGTCGCCGGCTGCGTCCCGGGCGTGGAGAACGTCGCCATGACGGAGCCGGACACCTACCAAGCGGTGCTGAGAGTGCAGATCGGGCCCATCGTGTCTTCGTTCAAAGGCTCGGTGGAAGTCGATCGATCCGAGGCCCCGGCCCGCTTGGCGGCCAAGGCCGAGGGCAAGGACCGGTCAACCCAGAGCATGGCGAAGGTCGGTTTCTCCGCGGCCCTCGAGGAGATCGGTGACGGCACCACGCGCGTCGACGCCGAAGCGGACGTCTCGATTCGCGGTCGTTTGGGTCAGTTCGGAACCGGCGTCATTCAGGCGACCGCAACTCAGATGCTGAACGACTTCGCGACCTGCGTTAACGCCGCCCTCGGCACGGCCGAGGAGGAAGGAGCCGAGCCGGCGCCGGCCCCCGAGCGGACCCTCAGGGTGGGGCGCGTCGTCGCTCAGTCACTGTGGGCTCGCCTGACCGCATTCCTGCGCTCGCTTCGCAGGAATCCGCGACGCGACGACCCAGGTGGGACCTAGTTGGACGTCGAGTATCTGGAGCCCTCAACGGTTTCCGAGGCCAGCGAGCTCCTCGGTCTGCACGAGGGAGGAAAGGCCGTGGCCGGTGGAACGGCAGTGGTGCTGATGATGCAGCAGGGAATGCTGCTTCCCGAGGCGCTCATCTCCCTTCGCGGCATCGACGGCCTCTCGAGCATCACCACAAGCGACGACCTCATCTCCATCGGCAGCGCGGTCACGCTCCAGGAAATCGCCACCTCGTCCCTTCTGCAGGAACACACTCCGAGTCTCGCCAAATCCTGCGGGCTCGTCGGCAACATCAGGGTCCGAAACGCGGCCACTTTGGGGGGCAACCTTGCAGAGGGGGACTACGCCTCCGATCCTCCCACCGTGCTTGCCGGCATGGATGCGTCGGTGATTGCGGAGAGCGGTCGCGGGGAACGACGCATCGCGGCTCGCGATATTGTGACCGGCTTCTACGAGACGGCTCTCGAGCGCGACGAGATCATCACGCGCATCGAAGTACGCCCCTTGGATCCAGACGAACGTGCCGTGTATCTCAAGTATGTGAGTCGCTCGTCGGAGGACCGCCCCTGTGTTGGAGTCGCGGCACGTGCCAGGTTCTCAGACGAGCTCGTCGACGAACTCTCTATCGTGGTGGGAGGCGTCGCATCGAGACCTCAGCGCCTCGATGACGTGGAGGACCAGGCTGTCGGGGTTCGGCTCGAAGCGGATCTGATCGAGGGCCTGGCCGGTGCCTATTCGGAGCGGATATCACCACTCGACGACGCGCGCGGTTCTGCGTGGTATCGCAAGCGAATGATCCGCGTCTTTGTGAAACGGGCTCTCACCGGTCTCGTCTCGAACGAAGCTGAGGGCTCGTGAACCAACTGACGGGCACGAACTTCCCGATGCGAGACGCCCGGGACCGGGTTGTCGGCTCGTTGTCGCTGGTCTTGAACGAGTCGGTACCCAACATGGCGTTCGCGGCAGCAGCTCGGAGCCCGGTTCCACACGCGCTCATTCGATCGATCGACGCCGAGCAGGCGCGCGAGATGCCTGGAGTCGTCGCCGTGCTCACCGGAGAAGATCTGACTGCTCGCGCCATAAATCCTCTTTACGGCGGTCAGCGCGATGATCAACCCATCCTCGCCATCGGCAAGGTGAGATACGCCGGCGAGATCGTGGCTCTTGTGATCGCCGAGAGCCCCGATATCGCCGCCGAAGCGGTCGCGTGGGTGGACGTCGACTATGACGAGCTGCCGTTCGTCGTCGATCCGGTCGAGGCGATGGCCGACGGAGCCCCCGCAATTCACGACGAGTGGCCCGACAACGACTGCGGCACCTGGAAGCTCCGACACGGCGATGTTGAAACGGGATGGGCCATGTCCGATCGCATCTACGAGGACACCTATATCTCGCCGCCAGCGAGCCAGGTGCCGATGGAGCCACATGTCGCGCTGGCGACGTTCGATGAGGACAATGGATTCGACGTCCTCACCGCCAGCCAGGCTCCCTACATGGTGCACAAGGCGCTCACTCGGATATTCGGCCTTCCCGCCGAGAAGGTGCGCGTCCGCACGATGAACCTCGGAGGTGCCTACGGTGCCAAGGGAGGCGTCAAGCTCGAACCCCACGTCGCCTTTGCGGCCTGGGTAACGAGGCGCCCGGTCAAGATGACGCTGACGCGCCCCGAGGTGTTCTTGACCACGGGAAAGCATTCCGCTCACATCACCATCAAGACCGGCGTCACCGACGACGGGACCATCGTGGCTCGTCAGGTTCGGGCAACCTTCAACGCCGGCGCGTACGCCGCGTCGAGCCCGACTGGAGCGGGCCAGGCGATGACCAGAGCGCCGGGGCCCTATCGCATCCCACATGTATGGGTCGACTCGACCGCTCGCTACACCAACAGCGTTCCCACCGGCCCGTTCCGAGGGGCAATGACGTCGCAGGTCTGCTGGGCCTACGAGTCGCAGATCGACGACATCGCGGCGGACTTGGGCCTCGATCCCGTCGAGCTCCGTGCCAAGAACCTGTTGCGCGAGGGAGACGTCTACGCGACCGGCGAGACGCTGCACGACGTCCACTTCACCGATCTCCTCGACGACGTCGCCCATGCGATCGAGTGGGATAAAGAGGCCGCACCCAAGAACGGCACCGTGGTGGTGGGGAAGGGGGTTGCCTTGATGATCAAGAGCACGGTCACGCCGTCCCGCTCGGAGGCTCGCCTCCGGCTCACGAGGGACGGCAGGCTCGCCCTTCTGTCGAGCAGCGTCGAGATGGGCCAGGGCGCGGCCTCGACGCTGCTGCAGATCGCGGCGGATGCGACCGGG
>JBOGWW010000063.1:0-1890 GCA_050693655.1 Actinomycetota bacterium
GGCCACGAGCCGGTCGAGCGTTTCGGGGGCGATGCCCATGCGGTCCACGAGAGGGCGGTTGATATACACGACGCCGCCGCTTCCGACCGCGCCGATCCCGAGCTCCGGCTGCCCCGGCGCTCCGACCTTACGCACCACGACGATCTCCAGGGGGGCGCCGAGCACTCTGGCGACCTCGTCCGCGACCTCGACGCCCCCGCGCGGCAAGCCGACCACGATCGGATCGGAGCCCTTGTAGTCACCGAGTTCCTCTGCCAGGGCAACCCCGGCAGCCCTCCGGTCGGGCCATCTGATGTGGGACATGGGTGGCAAGCAAACCGCCTCAGGGGACGGCGCGCAAACGGGTGAGCCGGTGGCCGAGTCCTCGCGGCTTGCGCAAACCACATCATGCGTAATGCTGATTACATGACGCTTCCGACCACGCTCGGCCGGCTCAAGGCCTCCGGATACCCCGACCGCACCGTCAAAGAGGAGTTGCGCGCGAACCTTCTGGCCCGGCTCCGCTCCAAGGAGCGCGTGTTTCCCGACATCGTCGGCTACGAGGATTCGGTAACGCCCACTCTGGAACGAGCCGTCCTGGCGGGCCACGACGTGATCATGCTCGGCGAGCGGGGGCAGGCCAAGAGCAGGCTCATGCGCTACCTCGTCGAGCTCCTGGACGAGTCCGTCCCGATCGTCGAGGGCAGCGAGCTCAACGATCACCCCTACCATCCGGTCTCCGCGATGGCGCGCGGCCTGGTTGCGGAGCTCGGCGACGAGACGCCCATCGCGTGGGTGGGCCGAGATTCTCGGTTCTCGGAAAAGCTGGCGACGCCGGACACGGCGGTGGCGGACCTCATCGGCGACGTCGATCCCATTCGAGTGGCCGAGGGGCGCTACCTGGGCGACGAGCTCACGATTCACTACGGACTCGTGCCTCGCACCAATCGCGGCATCGTTGCGATCAACGAACTTCCCGACCTCCCCGAACGCATCCAGGTGTCGCTGCTCAACATCCTCGAGGAACGAGACATCCAGGTGCGCGGGTACAAGCTTCGGCTGCCGCTCGACCTCCTTCTGGTGGCCAGCGCCAATCCGGAGGACTACACCCACCGCGGACGCATCATCACTCCGCTCAAGGATCGCTTCGGCACGCAGGTGCGCACCCACTACCCGCAGCGGCTCGACGACGAGATCGCCATCATGGATCAAGAGGCGAGGCTGGCTCGGGGTGACGGCGTCGAATTGCGCGTCCCCGATCATCTGAAGGAGGTCATCGCCGAGTTCTCTGCGCAACTCCGCTCCTCCTCGCAGGTGAACCAACGCTCGGGCGTATCGGTGCGCTTTTCGATCGGCGCGCTCGAGACGCTGGCCGCATGCGCGATCCGGCGCGCCGTCCTCAGCGGCGAAAGCGTCGCCGTACCGCGGGCGGTCGATCTCTACGCCGTCATCCCGGCGGCCATCGGCCGAATCGAGTTCGACATGCTCGAGGAAGGTCGCGAGCCGGAGGTGCTCGAACGTGCTCTCAAGCGGGCGCTCCTCGAGGTGTGGCATCACCGCATCGGTGGAGAGGACACGACTCCGTTGACGGGGGCCTTCGACGAGGGCCTCGTGGTCGAGATCTCCGAGGAGATGAGCTCGGGTGACTTCATCGGGCAGTTCGAGGGTGCGGCCGAGGCCGGATTCCTCATCGAACGACTCGTCGGGCGGCTCGACCTCGCCGCCGACTCCGTGGCCGAGCGAGCAAGCGCGCTGGAGTTCGCACTCGAGGGCCTGCATCTGACGAAGCAGATAAACAAGGAGCTGACGGAAGCGCCCGGACGCTGGCGCTTCCAGTCCGACCTCTAAGAGGGAGCATGACCAGGAGTCGTTACAGTAAAGGAGAGAGCGATCGTCTCGACGATCGCGGGC
>JBOGWW010000064.1:0-1820 GCA_050693655.1 Actinomycetota bacterium
GGGCCGCCCTGTGGCGGCCCTCTTCCCTGCCTTCGGTCAGTGGTGAATTATCTTGTCGACGAAGTCCTTGGCCCGATCGCTCTTCGTGCGGTTGAAGAACTCGTCCGGTGGCGCCTGCTCGACTATCTTGCCGTCGTCGATGAAGACGACTTGGTCGCAGACCTCGCGAGCGAAGCCCATCTCGTGGGTCACGACGAGCATCGTCATGCCTCCCGTGGCGAGGTCTCGCATCACATCGAGCACCTCGCGGATCATCTCGGGGTCGAGTGCCGAGGTGGGCTCGTCGAAGAGCATGAGCTTTGGTTCCATCGCCAGCGCGCGCGCTATCGCCACGCGCTGCTGCTGGCCTCCCGAGAGATCGTTCGGATAGTCGTTCGCCTTCTCCGGGATGCCGACCCGCTCGAGCAACTTCTCGGCCCGGTTCCTGGCTTCCCCTTTGGACAGGTCCTTGATCTCGACGGGGCCGAGGGTGATGTTCTCGAGCACGGTCTTGTGCGGAAACAGGTTGAAGGATTGGAACACCATGCCGATCTCGGCCCGCAGCTTGTAGACGTTCTTGCCCGCCTGGGGGACCGATCTTCCGTCGAAGTTGATTTCTCCCGAGTCGATGGCCTCCAGGGCGTTCACGCAGCGGAGCATGGTGGACTTCCCCGAGCCCGAGGGACCCGCGATGACGATGGCCTCGCCGCGCGAAACCGTCAAATCAATACCGTCGAGAACCAGGTTGTCGCCGAAGCTCTTGCGAACATCCCTCAGCTCGATCAGGTGGCCATTCGCTGTCTGTGCCCCCATTGCCCTCTTTCCTCACCCGAGTCGCAGTCTGGTCCTTACTCGGCGACCTCAGACGCCCTCGCTGGTTCGGGCGAAGTGTACTCGTTCTGTCTAGGAAACCCGGCGGTTTGAGACGGGCAACTTAAAGGTAGCCCAGGGATTGAAGCCTTTGACGAATGGCTTCGATCTCATCGGGATTGAGTGATTCGACGTCGGACTCGGCGGCTTCGACCGCGGCCGTTGCACCCGCTCGTCCGGGTTCGGGCAGGGGCTCGCCGCTGCGGTGATGCGAGACGAGGTCCCGGAGAACGTAGGTAGCGAACTCAGTCACGGAATGAAATCCGGAGTCCTCGATCACTTGCTGCAGCTGCTCGTAAAGGGGTCGTGGGATCTTGAGAGTTACGTGTCGCTCGCTACCTTCCCGCTTGGCCATCCCTATTTGGCCGATCCCGAGATTGCGCCGGTGGTAATCGGTGCGGCGAAGAGAGTGGCCCCGAACGCGGCGCGCCTCGATCGATCGACCCTCTCGGTCTGCAGGAGGTCGAGACCGGCCGCTCCCAACCACACGAGCTGAATCGGATTCATGGGTGTAACTCTTATGGCACTCCTATAAGAGTGTCAAACTCCACTCGGGGAAGCTCAGTTTGTAGGCCGGGTCCAAAATTCGCGAACGGGGCTGGTCAGCGCCCGGCGCCGCCGCTAGGGTTTGCCCCTTCCGTCGCGGGAGGGGCTGGCAAGGTGGAGGGATCAGCGCGGGTGCGCCGCGCCGTGCACCTGAGAATCATCATCGTCGTGGGTTTGGTCGCGGCCTCGCTGACCCAGACCCTCAGCGCTCCGGCCGGGGCCAAGCGAGTGCCGACCACCCTTATGCGCAGCGTGAACTTCGAAGGAGCCCGTGGGCGTGTGGGTCTTGCGCTCCGGCCAACCCATATCGGATTCAAGTGGGAGGGCAGCCATGGTTCCCGGGTCTCGTACCGCACGATCGACGAGACCGGCCGGGCATCGCCGTGGCGGGTCGCTGCCCTCGACCACGACATGGAGATGGGAAG
>JBOGWW010000065.1:0-3804 GCA_050693655.1 Actinomycetota bacterium
GGGGGAACACAGTCCGGGAAGGCCCGGATGAACTGCCTGCCGGGCGTCAGAGCGGGCAATGTTCTTGGCTTTCGTACCGCTCCGTCTCATCCCTGCCCAGGCGGCCTGTTTGGCACCGCCCACCTAGGGTGGGGAAGCAGCCGCCCTGATCCGAGCGCCAGCCGAGGTCAGCTCGTAGGCCCCGTTCCAGCGCTTGGCCAAGCCCCTGATCTCGAGCTTGGAGAGCGTCAGCAAGACCAGTCCGCGTGGCATTCCCGTTTGCGTCACGATGAAATCCGCTGTCACCGCGAAGTCGTCAAGTACCGCGAGAACGCGCGCCTGGTTCTGGTCCACCCCCACGGGGCCGAGGGGGAGTTCATTGTCGCTCCAGACGAGGCCGGGCGCGAGCTCATCAAAGATGTGCTGAACATCGGTTAGTGCTATTGCCTCCTGGCATCGAATGAGTTCGTTCGGTCCCGCGGCGTACGGATTCCTAATGCTTCCCGGCACAGCAAAGACGTGCCTGTTGGCGTCGAGCCCCAATCGACCCGTGATCAGTGCCCCGCTCTTCACCGAGCCTTCGACCACCACGACCGCCTCACACAAGCCGACGATGATCCGATTGCGCAACGGGAAGTGATGCTTGTGGGGAGGGGTGCCGTCCGGATACTCGGTGACGATGGTCCCCCGAGCCTCGATCCTGCGCCTGAGGCCACTGTTGCTCTTGGGGTAGTCGAGATCCATACCGCCCCCCAAGACGGCGATGGTATGTCCATCGGAATCGAGAGTCGCTCGGTGTGCAACCGCGTCGATCCCCATGGCCAAGCCTGAAACGACAACGAAGTTTGCTTGAGCGAGTCCCTTGGCGATCATCTCCGCCGCTTCGAGCCCCGCGGCCGTCGGCCTGCGCGTACCGACGACCGCCACTCTGCGAGCGTCTGGGTCGATCCTCCTTCCGGCTACGTACAGTTTTCTTGGAGGCAGATGGGGACCGAGGTCGCTCAGTCCCTTGATCCACTCATTTGAACCGGGGGCAATCACACGCCGGTCTACAGGTTGATGATCTGGAATCGGGGCGGGTGTCTTCAAGCCGCTCGCACCCCCTCCAGGGTTTGTAAGCGATAGCCGAGCGCGTGCGCCACATGGGTCTCGGTCACCTCGGCCGAGCCTTCGAGGTCGGCGATGGTTCGGGAAACCCTGAGGAGTCGGTCGACCCCCCGACCGGTGAGCGCGAGCCCGTCGATCGCTTCGCCTAATTCCGCTCGCGCCCTCGGCGTAAGGGAGAGCCCCTTCCTCAATGCTCCGGTGGGTACCGATGCGTTTGTCAGACTGGCTCCCCAGCGTCTGCTTTGCAGGTTCCGGGCCGCTTCCACACGCGCCCGAATCGTTGCTGAGGAATCGCCCTCGGTAGGACCGAGCAGCTCGCTGCGCGTGAGGCGGGTGAGCATGATCCCGAGATCTATGCGGTCGATGAAGGGTCCAGACAGCTTTGACAGGTACGTCTCGACGCGCGCTTCTCGACAACTGCAAACCCGGTGTGGATCGCCCGTGTAGCCGCAGGGACAGGGATTCATCGCGGCGATCAACGAGAAGCGTGAGGGATAGCTGATCGCGCCCGCGCTCCTGGCGATGCGGACTCGGCCGGACTCGAGGGGAACCCGAAGGCTCTCGAGTACCTCACCCTTGTAGAGCGGCAGCTCGTCCATGAAGAGAACGCCGTGATGAGCCAGGCTCACCTCGCCCGGGCGAGGCAACCCGGTTCCGCCACCGATGAGGCCGGCAAGGGAGATGTGGTGGTGGGGAGCCCGAAAGGGTCTGCCGCTCACGAGCCCGGCGCGTTCGCCGAGCAGGCCCGCGACCGAGTACACCCGGGTGACCTCGAGGGACTCCTCGAGAGACATGGCCGGGAGGATGCCGGGCAGCCGGCTCGCGAGCATGGTCTTGCCCGACCCCGGCGGACCACACATCAGCAGGTTGTGGCCTCCCGCGGCGGCGACCTCGAGCGCCTCCTTGGCCAAGCCCTGACCGCGCACCTCGGACATGTCCGGGGCCTGAGACTCCGGCAACCGGGTTGAAGCATCGACGGGTTCCGGTGTCCATTGACCCCTGGCCCAGTCGATGCACTCGCGCAGTGTGCGGACCTGCACCACCGCGATGCCCTCGACCAGCGAGGCCTCGACCGCATTCGCGGCCGGGCAGATGATCCCCTTGCGGCCGCGCTCGCGGCACGTGATCGCGGCGGCCAGAGTGCCGCGCACCGGACGGACCGACCCATCGAGCGCGAGCTCGCCGACCACGACCCACTCCGCCAGCCGCTCGCGGAGAAGGCTGTCGCCGGCCGCAAGCACGCCGAACGCCAGCGGCAAGTCGAAGTGAGTGCCCTCCTTGCGCAGTGCGCCGGGGGCCAGGTTTGCCGTGATGCGCTGCTGCGGCCAGTTCTCGGAGCTCGACAGGATGGCCGAGCGCACGCGCTGGTCGGCTTCCCGGACCGAGGAGGACGGCAACCCGACGATCGTGAACCGGGGAACACCGGTACCGACGTCGACTTCCACCTCTACGAGATGTGCCTCGGTCCCGATGAGGGCGACCGATTCGGTTTTCGCAAGCATGAGACCTTCCGCTTCCGGTCTCGGCAGTCGCGGCCACGATGAACGTTAGCGAGGAGGTGTGACGAAAACCGATTTGCCACGCTGGGACGGATGCCTCCAATCAGAAGGCATCGGGCAGATGTGTTACCAGGGGCTCGCGCTCACCCACCACGACGCTCACGACGTCGAAGCGCACGTTCACGTCGCCGGGCCGCCGTTCGTTCATCCAAGCGGCCGCGAGCCGGCGGAGACGGGCTTGCTTGTAATAGCCGACCGCCTCCGCGGGGCTTCCAAAGAAATCGCTGCGGCGCGTCTTCACCTCGCAGAACACGAGCAGGTCGTCGGAGGCGACGACGAGATCCAGTTCGCCCGAGCGGCAGCGCCAGTTGCGGTCCACGATCCTGAATCCCAACCTGCGATAGAGATCGGCGGCGAGGGACTCGCCGGTTGAACCCAGTGTTCTGCGCTCGTCCATACGAGGACGCTAGCGACGCGCTGTGACGGAAAGTGCTGCGCTGAAGAACTAACTCTCCAGCGTGGGTGGCTCCGGCAGAAGGTCCCGTTCCGCGAGCTGCGCCAGCTCTTCCACGTTCAGGTCTCGGAAGGTCACGACCTTGACGTGAGAGACGAAGCGCGCGGGTCTGTGCATGTCCCACACCCAGGCGTCGTTGAGCTCGACCTCGAACCAGACCTTGGCACCGACGTGGCGAGTGTCGACCTTGACCTCGTTGGCGAGATAGAAGCGCCGCTCGGTCTCGACGACGAACTTGAACATCGGGAGGACGTCCCGATACTCCTTGTAGAGCTGGAGCTCCATCTCGGCCTCGTATTTTTCGAGGTCCTCGACGCTCATCTGGCGATCCTCTCCTCATCCACGTCCATCAGCTCGGCCGGTTCCAGCTCGGCCGGGTCCAATCCGAATTCTCGCGCCTGATGGGGACGGATTACACCATCCTCGTCGGGAAAACCAATGACCCCGAAGAAGCTCCGGCGGTGAATATCGCAGGGGCCCAGCTCCTGAAGAGCGTTCCAGTGGGCCCGCGTCCCATAGCCCACGTTCGTGCCGAACCCGTAGCCCGAATAGCGCTTGCCGTAGCGTCGCATCGCGGCATCCCGAGTCACCTTCGCGATGATCGAGGCCGCGGCCACGGTGCGAGAGACGCAGTCGGCTTTCTTGACTCCAAGATTTGGATAGGGCAGTCGCCGGAGCTTGAAGCAATCGAGCAGGGCGTAATCG
>JBOGWW010000066.1:0-5872 GCA_050693655.1 Actinomycetota bacterium
GCCCAAGCTCGCTCGCTCCATGGGTCAGGCCGGCAAGGAGTTCAAGTCCGGTTTGAAGGAGGGCTACGTCGAAGAGCCCGTCGAGGGTCCCTGCCCCTTCTGTCAGACACAGGTGCCCTCGGATTCCAAGTTCTGCCCCGGCTGCGGCAAGAGCTCGGACGACATCGTGGCGGAGAAGGCGCGCATAGCGGGAGAGGGCAAGAAGCCCGCCTAGCGCCCGCGGTTCCTCTACGGTCGCAACACGACCTTCAAGGCCTCCTGTGATTCGAACAGGGCGTAGCCCTCTGGTGCCTCCTCGAGACTCAGGCGGTGCGTGATGAGCGTCGTCGGGTCGATCTCCCGTCTGCCGACCGCCTCGAGGGCATCGGTCCAATGGGCCTGGACGTTCGCCATCCCGGCGAAGCGCAGGTCGAGACCGCTCACCCAGGCTCGTCCCAGCGAGAGCTCCATCCGCTCCGCACCGTAGACGCCCAGGACGACCACGCGGCCACCCTCGTGCAGACAGAGGATCGCGGTCTTGAGCGCGGGTGCGGCCCCGACGGCATCGACGGCCACGTCGGCCTTGGCTCCGCCGGTCAGAGCGGCCAGGGCATCGTGCGGATCCTCGGCACCTCCGATGACCTCGAGGCCGAGGTTCGCCGCCGCCCACTGCGCCCGCTTCTCGTTCTTGTCGATGACGATCGGGCGGGCGCCGCGACGCCGGAGGGCGAGGGCCGCGAACAGCCCCACCGGTCCCGCGCCGATGATCGCGGCGGTGTCGCCCTTGCCGGCCTCCGTGAGGTGGGCGCCGTAGAGACCTGCCGCGAGGATGTCTCCCCCGAAGAGAGCGCGCTCGTCGCTCAGGGAGTCATCCAGGAGCTTGAGGTTCACGTCGGCGACCGGCACGCGCACGTACTCCGCCTGCGCTCCGTCGAGGTCGCCCGTCAACTCACCCTGTCCCAGCGCCCGGCGATGCGGGCAGAAGTTGAAGCGCGACTCCCTGCAGCGCGAGCAGACCCCGCAGGCGATGAGGAACGATCCCAGAACTCTGTCCCCGACGCGCACGCTCGTGTTTTGCCCCGTGTCGGCGACCTCGCCCACGAACTCGTGTCCGATCACCGACCCCGGCCTCATGCCGGGCGTCTTGCCGTGCAGCAGGTGAAGATCGCTTCCACAGATCGAGCTGAGACTCACCCGCACGATCGCGTCGTCCCCCTCGCTCGGGCGCGGTTCGGGCACATCGTCTAGCCGTACGAGGCCCTCGCCCGCGAAGACGACCGCTCTCACGAGTTCCTTCCCCGGCCGATCCGGGAAGCGATCGCCGCGTTCGGGGTGCCGGCGGAGAGGGATAGGTTCCCGGCCTTTCGGGAATAAAAGCCCGAAACGTCGGGGTTCTCCCCGTTGCCCGCACCGAGGCAACGGGGGCGCGGCCGAGCCGGGCCGGCGTCGCCTGAGGCAGAGGTGGGGCCCACGGCCATAACCTATCGCCCGGTGCCTCAGGAGAACCCCTACGCGGGCCGAGAACATCTGCAAGAAGGGATATTCGTATGACCGAGCCGGTCACCATGTACACCACCTCTTGGTGCGGCTACTGCAGGCGCCTGGAACGGCAGCTGGAGGGGGCCGGAATCGCCGTGCAGAAGATCGACATCGAGGCCCAGGAGCAGTTCGGCGCTCGCATCGAGAGAGAGACGGGCGGCTACCGCACCGTCCCCACGCTCGAGATCGAGGGCGAGCTGTACGTGAACCCCTCGTTCAACCAGGTCGTCAGGGTGGTCGCCGGACCGCCGGCCGGGAATTAACACCCTTTTCTACTGTTGTAAGGTGTGAAAGCGACCGCCTCGACGGCCGGTCGCAAGGCCGGGGCGGAGAGAAGAGGTAATGGCTAACTTCCGGGACCTGCTGAAGAAGGTCAAGTCCGAGATCAACGAGGTCACCCCCGAAGAAGTCGACGAGCGACTCCGGCGGGGCGACGAGTTCCTTCTGCTCGACGTGCGCGAGAACGAGGAGGTCGAGCACGGGATCGTGCCCGGAGCCCGCCACGTTACCCGCGGGCACCTCGAGAGCCTCGTCGAAGACGCGCTACCCGACAAGGAGGCCGAGGTCGTCGTCTACTGCGCCGGAGGCGTCAGGAGCGCGTTCGCGACCAAGACCCTCGAGGAGTTGGGCTACGCCAAAGTGTCCTCGATGACCGGCGGGTTCACACGTTGGAAGGATCTCGGCTTCGAGTACGCCAAGCCCAAGGTGCTCGACGCCTCGCAGCGCGACCGCTATTCGCGCCATCTGACACTGCCCGAGGTCGGCGAGCAGGGTCAGGTCAAGCTGCTCGAGTCAAAGGTGCTCTCGATCGGAGCCGGAGGCCTCAGCTCGCCGGCGCTCCTGTACCTCGCGGCCGCGGGCGTGGGAACCATCGGAATCGTCGATGCCGACGTCGTCGAAGCGAGCAACCTGCAGCGCCAGATCGTGCACTCCACCGACACGATCGGAATGAGCAAGGCCGAGTCGGCCCGCGAGGCAATTACCAAACTCAATCCCGACGTCAAGGTCGAGGTCCATCCCTTCCGCATCGACGACTCCAACGCCCGGGAGCTCATCGGTCAGTACGACGTGGTGGTCGACGGGTGCGACAACTTCGAGACCCGTTACGTCGTCAACGATGCCGCCGTGGCGTTGCGCAAACCGGTCGTACACGGCTCGATCTTCCGCTTCGAGGGCATGGCGTCCACGTTCATCCCCCACGAGGGTCCCTGCTACCGCTGCCTGTTCCCGGAGGCTCCGCCCCCGGAACTGGCTCCCACTTGAAGCGAAGCAGGCGTCCTGGGCGTGCTCCCGGGCATCGTAGGTAGCCTTCAGGCGAACGAGGCACTGAAGCTCATAGCGGGATACGGCGAACCCTTGGTGGGCCGGCTGCTCACCTTCGATGCGTCGTCGACGACCTTCCAGGAGGTCACGGTGCGTCGCGACCCCCATTGCCCCGTCTGCGGCGACGGTCAATAGACTCCCGTTTCATGAAGGTTGCGGTCATCGCCGATACACACACGCGCGGAATGAGCCGCAGCGTACCCATGGGGGCCTGGCCCTATCTCGAAGCGGCCGATCACATCCTGCACGCGGGCGACGTCCTCGACCCTGCGGTGCTCGACGAGATGAAGGCACTCGCGCCGCTGACCGTCGTCATGGGCAACTGCGACGCGTGGGACATCCGGGCTCGGGGCGCGACCGAGACCGCCGAAGTCGAGCTCGGCGGCATCCGCATCGGAATGGTGCACGACTCCGGATTGAGCCCCGGACGCCGCGAAAGGATGCGCAAACTCTTCCCCGACGCGCGCGTGGTGGTGTTCGGCCATTCGCACATGCCCTTCAACGAAGACGGCAACGGCCTCCTGCTGTTCAATCCCGGGAGTCCGACTTGGAAACGCAAGGCGCCGTTTACCTCAATGGGCCTGCTCTGGATCGACGACGGCGAGGTGGAGGGAGAGATCTTTCCCGTCTGACGGAGTCTGCTAGCTCTCGGATTCGAGCACCCGCTCCATCCATTCGAACGGGTCTTTGATCTCGTCGGGCGACGGCAGGTTGTCGGGCGCGTCCCACACCTTGTTGAGTGCGGCAAGGCCCTTCATCTTCACCACGGCAGCACAAAACGTCTCGCCCTTTTCCTCGAGCGCTCGGTCGTAGGAGATGCCGAGGATGCTGGACAGCGCGGCCTGGCCTTCGCTCGGCGACGCACGGTGGCGCGCCATGCCCTCGTCGATGCGGGCCGGGTCCCCTACCACTTGCGGCATGACCGCTTCTGCGGCATGCGCGCCGTAACCCTCGAACAGCGCAGTGAAGGCCCGCACTCGCTCGAGTGCGCGATTGTGTCGCTCGCTCTGGATGACGGGCAGCGCGTCCGAGGGTGAGTTCTCGGTGAGCGCCTCCATTCCCTTGGTCTGAAGCTCCACCATCCGGCGTTCGAGATCACCTACATCGAGTTCGATCGAGTCGACGAGGTCGGTGAGCAAGCTGCGTGCGTAGCGCTGGAGCCATGGGATCGACGACATCAGAAGGTGACGCGATGCCTCCTGCGTCGCGAGCCACTTGCGGAAGTCCAGCTCGTCGAAGCCGTAGTCGCGCGCGACGACGTCGATGTTCGCCAGTACGAAGAAGAGTTGCCCCCCGTCATCACGAGGGATCGGGTAGTAGTAGCGCGCGAGGGTCTCGGTCGAGAGTCCTCCCAGCAGTTGTCCGGCCTGCAGTCCGAGCAGCAGCGGACCGACCTGGCCCATCGCGGCGGCCATGGGATTGGTCTCCCCGCTCGGATCCTCCATCCGCATCCCGCCGAGCTCACCACCCATCTTTCCCAGTTCCCCGGTGAAGCGGTCGGCGAGGCGATCGAGCAGCCATTTCCAGGCATCGAGGGTCGAGTTGACCCACCACGGCCGGTTGACGACCTCCGAGCGCATTGGTTCGTCGATTGACAAGCGCGTGTAACCCGACAGCAGGACCTCGGCCTCGTGCACCGCGGCGCCAAACGATTGGCCGATCTCCTGAGTCGGGGGTGGTTCCGCTCCCGCCTGGGCCGCGACCGCTCCACCCACCTGCCGCGCGACCTCCGTGTTGACGGGGCCCTCGCTCGACGCCAGGAGCTTCTGCAGCTCCCGGAAGAGCGGGATGTCCCCGAAGGGTTGCTGTGCCATGCCTCCATCGTCGCGCAGTACGCTCCCAAGAGATGAGCGATCAACCAGTGACCGTTGCCGTCACGGGGGCCGCAGGCTACGTGGGCTCTCGCCTGATCCAGGGGCTTTGTGCGGACGCTCGTGTCTCCAGGGTCCTCGGCTTCGATCTCCGGCCCCCCGAGATCCGGTCCGACAAGTTCGTGTTCGACACCATGGATATCCGCGACGAGCGCCTGGCCGGCCGGCTCACTGGAGTTGACGTGCTGGTGCACCTGGCCTTCGTGATGGACCCGATCGCCGATGAATCGAAGATGCGGGACGTCAACGTCAACGGGAGCCAGAACGTCTTCAACTGCGCCGCGGACGCGAACGTGGGCAAGCTGGTTTACACCTCGTCGGCGACCGTATACGGAGCTCATCCCGACAACGAGGTTCCGCTGACCGAAGAATCGCCGCTCCGGGCCAACCTCGATTTCTCCTATGCGGCACACAAGCTGGAAGTGGAGTACATCGCCAAGGAGTTCGGCAGGGAACATTCCGAGATCCTTCTCACCGTCTTTCGTCCCGCGCTCGTGTTTGGGGCCGGCGTGGACAACGCCTGGTCTCATTTCATCGAGGCTCCCGTTCTGCTCGCGGTCAAGGGTCACGCCCCGCCCTTCCAGTTCGTTCACGAGGACGAGATGGTCGCCGCGCTGGCCTTCGCCGTCTTCGCGAATCTCGACGGGGTTTTCAACCTCGCTCCGCGCGGCTGGTTGGAAAACGACGAGGCCGCGGGTCTGATCGGAAGAGGGCGAACGGAAGTGTCGGAGCCTGTCGCGTTCTCGCTCATGGAGCGCCTGTGGCGCAAGGGCTTCGCCGAAGCACCCCCAGGAATGATGCATTACCTCATGCACCCCTGGGTACTTTCCGCCGCCAAACTGGCCGAAGCGGGCTTCGTGTGCGAGCGCTCCAGCGCTGACACCCTCAACGAGGCTCTGTCCCACATGCGGCCCTACGTCCGCATCGGGCAGCGTCGACTCCGCAGATCAACTCTTCGGAGGGGAGCCACCGCGGCGGCCGGGATCGCTTTGGCCGCGGGTGCGCTGGGAGCCGCTCGACGGCGTGGGCCGGGCTAGGTGGGCGGTGCCAAACAGGCCGCCTGGGCAGGGATGAGACGGAGCGGTACGAAAGCCAAGAACATTGCCCGCTCTGACGCCCGGCAGGCAGTTCATCCGGGCCTTCCCGGACTGTGTTCCCCC
>JBOGWW010000067.1:0-16895 GCA_050693655.1 Actinomycetota bacterium
GAATCAGCACGCCTCGGTCGAGCCCGATGGTTCGTTTGATCTCGTCGACGACGCGGTTGGGAACCGGCACCGCTTCCACGCCCTCGCCCTCGACCCCGTCGACTCCCATCAGGCGCAGGCAGGCCCGCTCGATCGAGACGGTCGTGTGCGTGCGCGCGAGCTCCTCGATCGGCTTCGAGATCTCGGTAGCGAGCGAGCGGCACTCCGCGACCGACGCCTGGTCGATGCGAAGCCTTCCGATGGGCCGCGTGAAGGGGCGCCCGGTCTTCACTCGGCCTCCGCTTCGACGCGCGGCCAGACGCGTTTCCCCGCCGCCCAGGTTCCCAGGACCTCCGTGCCTCCGAGCTCGCCGGGATCGGTCGTGACCGGATCCCGATCGAGCCAGGCCAGGTCGGCGCGCGCGCCCGCTTCGAGCGCGCCCCGGTCGTGGTCTTGACGCGCCGCACCGTGTCCCCCGATGGTGTGGAGGGCCAGCGCGAGTTCTCCGGAGATGCTCTCGTCCTCGATGTGATGAGAGCGCAACGCCTTCATCTGGAGAAAGGGGTCGAGCGGCGTCACCGTCGAGTCCGAACCCGCCGCCAGAAACAGGTCGTGGCGACGCATCGAGCCGAAGCGATTCATGTGCCGTGCGCGCTCCCAGCCGATGCGCTCGGCGTAGAGGCCCGCCTCGCCGCCCCAGAAGGCATCGAAGGCCGGCTGGACGCTCGCACGGAGCCCCAGCCGTTGCGCACGCCGGATGTGGTCGTCGCTCGCGCATTCGAAGTGCTCGATGCGATGGGCAAGCCTCATGACGTCCGTCGCACCGACCGCCTGCGCGACGCGCTCCCAGGTCGTGATCGCCTGCTCTATCGCCGCGTCTCCGATCGCGTGGACGCCGACCTGCAGCCCCTCTCGCTGGGCTGCCAGGAAGAATTCGTAGAGTTCCTCGTCGTCCCGGTACTTGATTCCGTTGGGAGGCGAGCCCTCGGGAGGAGGTGAGATGAACGGCTCCTTCATCCACGCGGTGCGCGAGCCGAAAGATCCGTCGAGGAAATAGTCGCCGCCGATCCGGTCGTGACCCATGGACTTCACCTTGCCGACCTCGTCGGTGCCGAGGTAGGTGACGACGTTGAGGGCGAGGCCTTGGATCGCGTCGGTAAAGACGTCGTAACTCGGCCACCCCCGCCACTCGACGACGAACATCTCGTGCACCGAGGTGACGCCTTTCGAGTACGCGTGCCGCACCGCGGCCCGGATCGCTGCGATCTGCTCGTCGCGCGGAAGGCTCGCATCGAACCAGTTCCAGGCGCCGCAGGCGGCCTGCTCCCGCAGGTACCCGGTGGGTAGCCCGGAGTCGTCGACATCGACGCCCTCGATCCCGCTGAGGTCGAGCTGGTCTATGAGCGCGCTCGAGACGATGCACGAATGCATGTCGGCGCGCGCCAGCATGGCGGGCCTCTCCCGCACCGCCCGGTCCAGGTCGAGACGCGTCAACGGTCGGTCGAGCGGATCCTCGAAGTTGCCGCCGAACATGACCGCGCCGCCTCCGGCGGCGTGCGCGGCGAACGAATCGAGGATCACCTCGGCCGAATGGACGCCCCGAAAATCCATGCCGCCCGCGTAGAGCCCGGTCGCGGGCAGGTGCACGTGCGCATCACAGAAGCCCGGCACGAGCGCACCGCCCTTCAGGTCGACGACCCGATCTGCGCTGGGGGGACCCTCTCCCCATCCCGCGGTTGCAACGAGCCCGTTTTCAGCCACCAGCCAGTCGCTGCGCCCAGAGGATGTGTTCGTGCGGATGGTCCCGTTGTGGAACAGCGTCGTGGTCACCGCGCGAACCTCTTCAGCAGAGCGGGTTCGGCGCGCACGAGGTCGAGCGCCAGTCGTGCATGTCCGGGGACGTAGCCGTTACCGATGGTCATCTCCGGATACTTTCCCAGACCCTCGGCCACCAGTGCCGCCGAGGTGAACGAGGTGGCCATGGAGAAGAACGCGATCCGGCCGTCGTCTTCGCAACCGAGGATGGCGGCTCCCTCGCACCCCGGAACGTTCGTGCAGACGAACACGATGTCGGCCAGCCGTCCCTCGAACGCGTCCATGACCGCCTCGGATGCGGCAACGGGGTCGGTGCAGTCAACGACGAACGCTTCCGCCCCCGCGTCCTGTGCGGCCCCGACCGTCGACTCCGGGTAGCAGAGCCCCACCACGTGGCCCTCGTCTCCTGTATTGCGGCGGGCCTGAGCTGCAACGAGCATGCCGGATTTCCCGCCGGCACCGATGACGACCACCCTCATGCGCGGTTTCACGAGGCGGGCGGCCCAGGCGGGCGCGCCGGCGACGTCCAGCACTCCCAGGATCACGTCGTCCGGAAGGTCGTCGGGAACCTCCGCGTAGATGCCGGAGCCGAAGAGAATCGCGCGGCCTCTCACCTTGATCTTCTCGGACTCCGGATCTAGCTCGAGGATCTCGTCGATCACGAGCGGGGTGAGCGACAGCGAAACCAGCGTTGCTATGCGCGTGCCGACCGCGGGTTCGTTTCGATGGGCGCCCAGTTCGTTCACGGTTCCGATCAGCATGCCTCCAGATCCCGTGACCGGATTGTGCATCTTGCCGCGCGCCTTGACGATGTCGAGGATGTGCGAGCGCATGGTGCCGGCGTCGCCGTGGCACGCGTTGCGGATCTGCGTGTACGAGGCCGCGTCGATGTTCAGGTACTCGACGTCGATGGCCACCTCGTCCGCGACGAGCGGCGCGGCCGCATCCACCCGGCGGGCCTGCTGAGGCAGAGCACCCACCGGATCGAGCGACCGGTGCACTCCATAGAATCCCCATTCCTCCCTTGGCCGGAGGCCATAACGTTCCATGAGCTATGCCGTGGCGGTCTCGGGATTGTGCTCGCGCCCGTGGCGGCGCCAGTAGTCCTGGCCCTCGGGCGGCAACGTGTAGATCGGATCGTGATACTCGTAGCGCCGGGCGAGTACCTCGGGATCGTCGAACTCGATTCCCGTCCGGTAGTTCTTGGTCCAGTACGAGATGCCCTTGGTGCGGTCGTACTCGTCCACTTGATGCACCCAGCGCTTCCCCACGAAGGGGACGTCGCACACGATGCGAGGCGTTGCAAAGCCGGGCATGTAGCCCATGATCGAGTGCTGCAGCTTCTGCGCTTCGTCGACGCTGAGGCGCCAGTGTTCGGAGTTCGGGATCATGTCGCACATGTAGAAGTAATACGGCATGACCTTGGCGTCATCCAGCAGCGCGAAGCAAAGGTCGAGCAGATCGCGCTGGCTGTCGTTGACGCCTCGCATGAGCACTCCCTGATTGCGGACGTCTCGAAAGCCCATGGCGTGCAGCTTCTTGACCACGTCCGCCACGAGCGGGGTGAGGTTGTTGGCGTGGTTCACGTGGGTGTGCACCGCGAGGTCGACGCCGCGGTCGACCGCCTTGTGAGCGATGGTCTCGAGTCCGGCCAGAACGTCATCCTGCAGGAAATGTTGCGGGAGGCCCATCAGACCCTTGGTGGCGAGGCGGATGTCGCGGACGTTCTCGATGTCGAGCATGTCCGAGACGAAATCGACGAGGTGGGCGATCGGCAGGTTGGCCATGTCTCCACCCGAAACAACCACGTCGCGCACCGATGGCGTCGCCCGGAGGTATTCCAGGATGGCCGCGTAGCGCTCCTTCTGCTTCATCTCGAAGCGGTACTTGACCACCTGAGGAACGTTGTTCCCCACGAGGTCCATGCGCGTGCAGTGCCCGCAGTACTGGGGGCAGGTGGAGAGGAGCTCGGCGAGCACCTTCGTCGGGTAACGGTGTGTGAGGCCCTCGACGGCCCACATGTCCGCCTCGTGAAGGCTGTCGCGCGACGCCAGCGGGTGGCTCGGCCACTCGGGATGGCGGTCGGCGAACGCCGGGATCATGTAGCGACGGATCGGATCGCGCCAGAGGTCTCTCTCGTCCATCGTGTTGAGCATCTGCGGGGGAACCAGCATCGACATCGTGGCGCGCTCCGCCTGGTCCCGCTTGATGGACTCGACGAGGTCCCCCGGCAGGAGCTCCCCGTAGACCCTGAGAAGCTGATCGAGGTTCTTCACGGTGTGCTGGCGCTGCCACCTGGCGCTGAGCCATTCGGCTTCGGTCACGTCCCGGTAGCCCGGCAGTCGCCGCCAGTCCGGCTCGACGAACTCCCGTTGCGGCGGGTAGGGGTAGGGCTGTTCGGCGGCGTGAGCGCTCGGGGTGCGCCGGCTGAGGGGCACCGGCGTGGTCGTGGTCGTCAAGTCGGGTCTCCCCTCCGGGCTCGAAATCGTCGGGTCATCGGAACGAATGCTTGATTTCCAGAGGCTATACCCTAATGCTGTTAGGGAAAAGCGTCCTCAAACGGAATAATCTTCGGAATGGGAGCGATGGCCATGGACGAGAAGGGGCGTAAGATCCTCGGACTGCTCGAGCGGGACTCCCGCCTGACCTACGCTCAGATCGGCGCCCAGGTCGGCCTCGCGGCCTCGAGCGTCCACGACCGCATCCGCAAGCTCGAGCGCGAGGGAGCCATCCGCGGCTACCGGGCGGACCTCGACTTCGGCGCCATCGGCCTGCCGATCACGGCCTTCGTGAGCCTCGCCCTCCAGCCCTCCTCGCCCCCCGGGATCCCCGGCAAGGTGGCCGAGTTCCCCCTGGTCGAGTCGTGCTACTCGGTGGCCGGCGACAACTCCTACGTGCTGGTGGTCCGGGCTCCCACCACCGAGGCGCTGGAAGATCTGCTGGACGCGCTGAGGGCCAAGCTCGAGGTCACGACCCGCTCGACGATAGTGCTCTCCCAGCCCTTCGAACGCCGCCCTCTGGTGCAGGCAACAGAACCGCTATAGCGGGATCAGCCCGCCGTTCGTGGGGCCGAAGCCGCAGGCGTCGAAGTAGAAGGACCTCAGGTGATCGTCGAAGTCGACGTGCAGCCACTCGCATCCGGCGGCGCGCGCCTCCTCGACCGCGACGGCCACCAGTTGCGTCCCGATTCCCCTGCGGCCCGCCTTCGAGGCCACGATCGTGTCCAGGATGAAGGCGTGTAGCGCGCCGTCCCAGGGCACGTTGACGAAGCCGACGAGCTCAGCCTCCTCACGGGCGCAGACCCAACCGAGACTGTGTCTCTCGACCTGGCTCCACCAGTCGTCGTCGAGAAGGCGGTGATCGAAGGCCTCGGCATGCAGGGCGTTGAGCTCCGAGTTGTCGAAGTCGCCGCGCCACCCATAGGTGATGGTCATGGGATCGAGCCTACAGAACCAAAACCGGGCACCGAAGGACCGAAGTGACCCCTACCACGATCGTGGGACGGCTTTTGGTTCGCACCGGCAACCAAAGCCAGGAACGTGTTCGGGACCAACCACACGCCGTCAAACGTTCCTCAACCAAACTAAACGCTGGATCGCGTTTGAGGATCAATGAGAGCGGGGCTCGTAAAGCCGCCGCGAGAGCGACTTCCTCCCGTTGCTGCCGGTTTTGGTTTTCATGCACGTGGCACCCAACCGGTGCCGGTTTGGGTTTGGTTTCGCCCTCAGCCCTGGGTCAGGCGCCGGCCGATGACGTAGCGCTGGATCTGGTTCGTGCCCTCGACGATCTGCAGGCCCTTGGCGTCCCGCATGAAGCGCTCGGCCGGATACTCGGTGACGTAGCCGTAACCTCCGTGGAGCTGGACCGCGTCGGTGGTGACCCTCATCGCGAGGTCGGTGCAGAACAGCTTGGCCTGCGCGGCCTGGAGTCCGTAGTCCTCACCCGCGTCCCTGAGCGCGGCGGCGTGGCGATAGAGACGGCGGCCGGCCTCGATCTGCGTCGACATGTCGGCGAGCATGAACTGCACCCCCTGGTTGGCGTTCACGGGCCTGCCGAACTGCTCCCTCTCCGAAGTGAAGTCAAGCGCCGCGTCCAGTGCGGCCTGGGCGAGTCCGATGCCGCAGGCCGCGATCCCGAGCCGGCCCGAGTCGAGCGATGCCATCGCGATGCGGAAGCCGGACCCCTCCTCGCCGAGCCGGTGTGACTCGGGTACCTCGGCGTCGTCGAGGGTGAGCTGCCAGGTCGGCGAGGCGCGCCAGCCCATCTTGTCTTCCTTCTTGGCCCCGGCGAAGCCCTCCGTTGTCTTCCTCACCAAGAATGCGGAGATGCCCTTGGCCCCCGCGTCTCCGGTGCGCGCCATCAGCAACACGACATCGGCCTCGTTGCCCCGGGTGCACCACAGCTTGCCCCCGTTCAACCGGTACGAACCTTCGGACCGGATCGCCTTGGTCGACAACGAAGCGGCGTCGGACCCGGCCCCCGATTCCGACAGCGAGTACGCCCCGAACCACTCCCCCGCCGCCAGCTTGCTCAGCACCTCTTTGCGCTGGACGTCGGTCCCGAACTCGTTGACCGCGAAGGCGCACAGCGTATGGACCGAAACGCCGATCGCGAAGGAGAGGTGATGGTAGGCGAGCTCCTCGATGGCGAGGAGGTAGGAGGAGTAGCTCTGCCCGCCACCGCCGTACTCCTCGGGGAAGGGCAGGCCCGCGAGTCCGAGCTCGCCCAACTTGGCGTAGAGGGGGGCGGGATCCTCGCCTCGTTGCTCGTAGCGGTGCACCGATCCGGCCACCTCGCCGGAGCAGAACTCGCGCACGAGCCCCACCAGAGCTCTTTGATCGTCGTCCAACAGCCTCAGGTCCGCCGGCATGTGCGGGAGAATACCCCCATGAACATCACCGACCGCAATGGGCAGCCCCTCGCCGAAACCACGGTGACGGTCAACGCCCAGGAACTCCTGGACCTGCTGCAGGGAGTCGCCGACATCGTCGAGGGCAAGAAAGAGCACCTGCACTTCAAGCAACCGAGCGGTTCCGAGCTCGTGATCAAGCTCGGCACCGAGTCGGGCGCCGAAGAGGATCCGATAGGACATCAACTGGATTGGTACGTGGGTCCCCTGGTGCTCTTCGGTGGACTGTTCGTCATCATCGGGATGGTCACCGTGTTCCGCTGGGCACTCGGACTGCTGGTTTGAGCCGGCCGGGCGGCCTCGGCAGCCGTCTGACGGCGTGGGAGAAACTCGACGCTTCGTCCTCCGATCCGTTCGACGTGCTGGTGGTGGGAGGCGGGATCACGGGGGCCGGCATCGCTCTCGATGCCACCTCCCGCGGGCTCCGCGTAGCCCTCGTCGAGCGCTTCGACTTCGCGTCGGGAACCTCGAGCAAGTCGTCGAAGCTCGTCCACGGTGGTCTGAGATACCTGGAGCAACGGGACTTCGGGCTGGTGCGCGAGGCCTCGGTCGAACGAGGCCTGCTCAACCGGCTCGCTCCGCATCTCGTCGAATCGATTCCGTTCGTGATCCCCGTTGCCGATCGCTGGAGGCGTGCCAGGTTCGGGGTCGGCATGTGGGTTTACGACGCGCTGGCGAGTTTCCGCAACACCTCGCCGCACCGCTACATCGACCCCGACGCCGTGACCGCTCTGATACCCGCCTTGAAGACGCCTGGGACCGCCTCCGGCGGGCTGCGGGGCGGATACGTCTACTACGACTCCAAGACCGACGACGTGCGTCTCGTGATCGAGGTGCTGATGCAGGCGGTTCGTCTGGGAGCCACGGTCTGTAACTACGCGGCCCTCCGCGACCTCGACTGCTCCGACAACGGTTGCCGCGCACTCGTGGAGGACACGATCGAGGGGTCGCTGATAGAGGTGGCGGCGCGCCGCGTTGTGGTCGCGGGAGGTGTGTGGAACGACAGGATCGAGGCGCTCACCAACCGGCGGGCCGCGCCCAGATTGAGGCCGAGCAAGGGAATCCACTTGGTTTTTCGCAACGAGGATGTGCCGCTTGCGGAGGCGGCCGGGTTCATCCCCGATGCACGACAAAAGCGCATGCTGTTCTTGATTCCCTGGCACGACGTCGTGGTCGTCGGAACGACGGACACCGAGTACGCGGGAGACCTCGATCATCCGCAGGTCACGCCGGACGAGCGAAGCTACTTCCTCGATGCGTTGAACGCGGCTCTGGGGCTGTCGTTGAGCGACCGCGACGTCGTGAGCGCGTGGGCGGGCTTGCGTCCGCTCGTGCGAGCCGAGGGTTCCACGGTCGATCTCTCGCGTTCGCACGCGGTCTACGAGTTCGCACCGGGCGTGGTGGGAATCACCGGCGGCAAGCTGACGACCTACCGGCGGATGGCGCAGGACGCGGTCGACAGGATCGCGCCGGACTTCGATCACGCGGGACGCTCGCGCACGCGTTGGATAAGGCTCGGCTGCAGCGACGTCGCGGCGCTGACGAGTGCGGTGGAGCGGCGCGCAGAACGGCTCGGGGTCTCTGCCGAATCCGCCCGGCACCTCGTCCGCTGCTATGGGGACCGGGCTCTTGCGGTGCTGGAGGTCGGCGCCGAGTCCGGATCGACGGACCCGCTCGTCGAGGGGCGTCCCCCGATAGGGGCCGAGGCGCTCTACTGCGCCCGCTCCGAGATGGCGGTCCAGTTGTCGGATCTCCTGGCGCGCCGCACGCGTCTCGCCCTAACGAGTGGCGGGGCCGGACTGGAGGACGAGCCGGTGAGAATGCTCGGTGGCGAGCTGGCCTGGAACTCGACGGAATCCGAGCGGCAGAGGCTTTCCTATCGCGTCGAGGTCGAACTGGAACGGGGGAAGTCGCTGCCGCGGGGGGTGCACGCGTGAGCGGACCGGGCCTCGAGCATCAGGTGGACCTGGTGGATTCCTTCGACTTGACGCTGATCGCGGCGCGCCGCATGGGCGCCGAGGAGGGTACCCCGCTGGTGATAGCCAGCGCCGTCGCAGCCAATCTGCCGGTCTGGCGACGGACGCTCGTCGATCTGGTCCGGGCTCGCCCCGTCATCACCTGGGACCTGCGCGGCTTGGGTGAGTCGGGGATGCCTCGCTCGCAGCGCGTCGACGCCCCGGCCCACGCGGAGGACGGGATCGCGGTGGCGAATTCCTACGCTGCGGAGCGTTTCCACCTGGCGGCCTGGAGCAACGGTGCTCGCATCGCACTCGAGATCGCTCACCGCTATCCCGAGCGAGTTGCCTCCCTCGCGCTGGTGTGCGGCAACTACGGACACTCGCTACCGGGGGGGCTGAGACACCTCGAGTTGGTCTCGGTGCTGCCGGTCGTCAGCGGGGTCGCCAAGCACTTCTCGGGCTACATCGGGGCCGCTCTCCGGGGACTCATGGGTCGAGCCGAGCTCGCCGGCCTCATCCGTCAGAGCGGTATCGTCGGTCCCACCGCCGATACCGCCTCCCTCGTCGACATGCTGCGCACGATGGCCGAGAGCGACACCCGCACGCTGCTCGAGAGTTACGAGGCCGTCGCGGGAGATGCGATTCCCGAATTGCTGGACGAGATCGAGGCCCGGACCCTGCTGGTCGCGGGCGAACGTGACCCCTTCACGCCGCTGCGCACCATGGAGCTGATGGAGCAAAGGATCCCTGCGGCCACGCTCAACATCTACGAACGCGCGAGCCACTACCTGCCCCTTGAGTTTCCCGCGCGGCTTGCGGCCGACCTCCGGGCGTTCATGGCCGCGGGCGCCGCTCCCGACGATTGAGATCACACCTTGAGGTGGATCGCGTCGCGTAACAGCTCGAAGCGAGCGGGCGTGTAGCCCAGTACCTCTCC
Organism: Actinomycetota bacterium; assembly: GCA_050693655.1. Classification (GTDB taxonomy): domain Bacteria; phylum Actinomycetota; class CADDZG01; order CADDZG01; family WHSQ01; genus WHSV01. The sequence continues at coordinate 9,599 of JBOGWW010000067.1, forward strand.
GTCGGCCTCGATCAGCAACGGCGAATCCGATTCGATGGAGGCCGCCACTCGTTTCGCTTCGAGGATCTTGGGGTGGGGGACGTGCTCGCCTTTGTAGACCTTGGGCATGACCGCGATCGCCTCTCGTTTCCCCGCGTACTCGATCTGGAAATCGAGGACTCCGTCGGTCGGAGCGGCCTTCGGCGCGATCTTCATCCCGCCGCCGAAGAACTGACCGTTCGCAATGACCATGTTGTTCATGGACCCCTCATATGTGCGCGTCATCAGATCGACCTTGACCTGAGCCGGCTTGTGCCCGGCTATGGTCATCCAGAAGGCAAAGAAGTACACGGTCGGGCCGAGGAGCCGGGGCAGGCGCGCGGCGCGCTCGACGACACGAGCCCCGAGGCCGGCCTCTGCGACGTTGGCGAAATAGCGAACGACCTCATTGCCCTGCTCGGTGAACGTGATCTTGCCGATGTCGATGGGAAAGGACTCGCCGCCGTCGAGGTGAACGACGGCGTGGCTCGGCGACGAGGGAATGCCGAAGGTCTTGATGAAGTCGCAGCCGGTACCGGCCGCGACCACGCCCATCCTGGCTTCGGGGTTGACGGGTTTGTCGTCGGCGATCATCCCGTTCACCATCTCGTGTATCGTCCCATCCCCGCCGACGGCAACCAGGAGCTGCCGGCCCCGTTCGAGCGCCTCCTTGGTGAGAAGCGTGGCGTGCCCTCGACCCTCGGTGCGTACCACCTCGTACTCGAGGCCCCGCTCGGACAGCAGCCCTTCCACCTCCGGCAGGCACCTCCCCACCCCGCCTCTGCCTGCGTTTACGTTGCACACCAGCGTCAGCACTCCGTAGGGAGAGCTCATGTCGAGGTCCGCAAGTCCAAACCCAAGACGCCCGGGTTCATGATTCCGTGAGGGTCGAGTGCGCCCTTGACCGCCTTCAGCACCTCGAAGAAATCGCCCAGCTCCGCCGGGAGCCAGCGCGCACGGAGGCGTCCGATGCCGTGGTGATGGCTGATCGCGCCACCCGCTTCAAGACACGTGCTCATCCCCGTTTCCCACCATGCCTCGTTGCTCTCCGCCGCCTCGGCGTCGCTGCTGCACATCTTTGCGAGCGTGAAGTAGAGGCACGCGCCGTCCGGATAGACGTGTGAGACGTGGCAGGCGACCATGTCGGAGTGCTCGGCGAGCCGGGCCTTCATCGAGTGGTAAAGGTCACGCAACACGGTCCAGGTTCCCGACACCTCCATGGTGTCGATCATTGCGTGAGGACCCAGCATGCCCTGGCCCGCCATGAGCTTCGCGTAATCGCCCACCGCCGCGTTGCGATGATTCCACCAGTGGTCGACGATCCGGTCGTTCAATTCCTCTCCTTCGCTCAAGGCGACGGCCGACTCCGCCCTGGCGGGGGCATCGTCGCCGTAAAACGAAAGGAGCAGGAGCGGGCCCGCCGGTGGGTCCTCGAGGGTCATGGTGAAGAGCACCGCGTCTTCGGCGTCGTAAGCGCGCACCAGTGTTGGAGCCAGGCGCGACTGCGCGAGGTTCCGGCAGGCGGCAATCGCGTCGCGCATGTGCTCGAAGCGAACGCAGGCATCCACTCGGGTCTGGGGAAGGGGGGAAACGCGCAGGGTGATCTCGGTCACGATGCCCAAGGTGCCCTCCGAACCCAGCATCAGCGCGGCGAGGTCGAGTCCCGTGGAACTACGAGGAGCCACCTTGCTCCGCACGGTGCGCCCGCCCGGAAGCACGGCCTCGAGTCCGGCGACGAGTCTCTCGATGCCCCCATAGCCCGCGGACAGTTGGCCGCAGGCGCGCGTCGCGATCCATCCCCCGACCGTCGAGATGTCGTGCGACTGGGGTTCGTGCCCGAGCATGTAGCCGCTCTGGTTCAGGGCCGATCGCAGCGCAGGCCCCTTCACGCCGGCGCCGGCGGTTACCAAACGGCTCTTGTCGTCGACATCGGAGATTCCGTCGAGGTCGCCCAGGTCGACCACTACCGAACCGTCCCCCTCGATGCCCTCGACGACGCTGGATCCTCCGCCGAAGGGCACCACGGCGGTGCGCGTTACGTGAGCCCACTCGAGCAGGCGCGCGACCTCCACGGTGTCGTGTGGACGGACGACGGCCAACGGAAGACGCGGCGCCTCTCCGGCTCGGCGTGCGAGGAGAGCACGGGGCGACCAGTCGCGCGCGTGAGCCCCCAGGTCTCCCGGATCGACGCTGACGCGCGCCGGGCCCACCAGGGAGATGAGCTCCTCGACGGTGGAACGGCCGCTCATGCCCGTTCGACGATGGTGGCTATCCCCTGCCCTACTCCGATGCACATCGTGGCCAGTCCGAAGCGGACCTCGCGTCTTGCCATCTCGTGTACCAATGTCGTGAGGATGCGCGCGCCGGAGCAACCGAGCGGATGGCCGAGAGCGATCGCTCCTCCGTTGACGTTGACGATGGATTCGTCCAGCTCGAGCTCCTTGATACAGGCGAGCGACTGAGCGGCGAAGGCTTCGTTGAGCTCGATCAGTCCGAGATCGCCGGCGCTCAGTCCGGCGCGCGCCAGAGCCTTGCGCGTGGCATCGACGGGCCCGATGCCCATGCGCTTGGGCTCGACGCCCGCCACCGCCGACGTCACGATCCGGGCCATTAGGGTCCATCCCTGGGACCGGGCGACCTCGGGCGAGCACAGCAGAAGGGCCGCCGCGCCGTCGTTGATGCCCGCGGAGTTGCCGGCGGTGACGGTGCCGTCCTCGACGAACGCGGGCTTCAGTTGGGCGAGGCGTTCGAGTGAGGTATCGGGCCGAGGCGGCTCGTCCTGGTCGACCACGATCGGATCGCCTTTGCGCCGAGGGATCGTGACCGCAACGACCTCGTCCTTGAACCGCCCCTCGTCACGAGCGGCGATGGCCTTGCGATGGCTGGCCAGAGCGAAGAGGTCCTGGTCCGCGCGCGCGATCGAGTGATCTTTCCCCACGACCTCGGCGGTTTCCCCCATCGCATGCGAGCCGTAGCGCTCCTCCATCCGGGGATTCAGAAAGCGCCAACCAAGCGTCGTGTCGTATACTTCGGCGCTGCGGCCCCAGGCCCGCGCCGACTTCGACATGACGAAGGGCGCACGCGTCATCGACTCCGAGCCTCCCGCCACCACGAGGTCCCCCTCGTCCGATCGGATCGTCCGGTAGCCGCAGTTGACGGCCTCGAGACCGGAGCCGCACAACCGGTTCACGGTCGCTCCCGGGACCTCTACCGGCAGGCCTGCCAGCAGCGCCGCCATGCGAGCGACGTTGCGATTGTCCTCGCCCGCCTGATTGGCGGCGCCCCAGTAGACGTCGTCGACGCCCGCGCCATCGACCTCGTTGCGCTCGATCAGGGACGCGATGACGTGCGCGGCCATGTCGTCGGGGCGCATCTCCGCGAGCACGCCCGCGAAGCGGCCCATCGGCGTGCGCACGGCATCGATGATCAGGACTTCCCTCATGGCCCAAAGTCTCACACAGGAGCGCCTTCGGACGCGAGGAAGGGCCCGCCACTGGGACGGACCCTTCCGGTATCGGGTTAGCGGCGCGGAGGCTGCTGCTCCCCCGATCTCACCGTGGTCGGCTCCTCGTAGGCGCCGGATGTCTGAGTCGTCTGGGCTGCAGGCTGGGTTCCCTCGGCCGGGGTCCCCGCGCCTACCTCCTGCGATCTCTGCTCGGCGCGCCGGCGGATGCGTTCGCCCGCGCCTCCCATCTCGCTGCGGAGGTTGCTGGACTCGCGGTCCGCACGATCTGCGGCTCGGTCCCAGTAACGCTGCATGGTCTTGATTCCTCCACCACCGATCGCAACCACGGAGGACCCAACCACGATTGCCAATATGGCGTAGAAGAGGCCCGTCACGATGTTCTCGGCGATGTTCAACTGGTCGAGTGCTGCGAAAACGGTGACCACGAGGATCGCGATGCTCGCACCGATCGCCAGACCTCGTCCGTACGAAAGCCCGCCGAGAGAGGCCTCGAGGATCTCCTTCACGGCCGCGGCGATGGCCGAACCGATTACGACGATCAGGACCGCCGCGAAAATGTTCGGCAGGTAGGCAACGACGCCGGTGATCAACTCGCTGACCGGGTTCGGCCCGAACATGCCGAACGCCAACTGGAGGACGAACAGCATGATGACGTAGAACGTCAGTTTGCCGAGTAGACCCGACGCATCGTACTGAGAATGTGCCAGTGCTCGTCTGATGCCACCGCGCTCCACCGCACGGTCGAATCCCACCCGTTCAAGCACTGCGTCGACCCCCTTGGCGATCGCCTTGGCGACGAAGTAACCGATCACCAGAATCAGAAGAAAGGCGATGAACTTGGGAATGAAGGCCGCTACCGAGGCCCAGGCATCCCCCAAACCATCTCTGAACTCATCCATGTTTACCCCCTAGCTCGCAGAACCCGATAGCGTTTCGAGTACCCATGGAATTGATGTGTACGCAGCTTGATGTGTAAGCAGACACCCCGGAGCGCATTTTCGAGCCGTTTTCAGTTGCCGGTTAGGGGAATACGTAGGAGGTCAGGGGACGGCGGAGCAAGGTCGAACGGTCGATTCGGCCGGAGGAGGGGTGCCGTGGGCATCATCGCCTTTCTGATTCTGGGGCTTCTCGCGGGTGCAATCGCCAAGGCGTTGTTGCCTGGCGACGACCCGGGAGGCATCATCGTCACGATGCTCATTGGGGTGGCGGGCGCTCTCCTAGGCGGATTCCTTGCCAGCGCGCTCTTCGACGCGGACCCGCTGGACGAGTTCTTCGACATCTCGACATGGCTTACCGCCATCGTGGGAGCGATCGTGCTGTTGCTCGTCTACCGAATGTTCCCGAAGGCGCGTATAAGTTCGAAAGCACCGCTTTGATCGGGGCGCGTTGGCGGGTGTCGGAAACCCGGCGGGGCTGATGTCAGAGGTCTAACGCCGCCGGGTGACACTCCTGGCCGCATCCTTGAGCTTCTGCGCGGCCTGCTTCAGATTGCTCTTGGCTTGCTCGGAACGCCCCTCGGTCTCCATCTCTCGGTCGCCCGTGGCGCGTCCCACCTTCTCCTGTGCATTGCCCTTGACTTCCCGAGCCTTGTTCTGAGCTTTGTCGTTCACTGCAACCTCCAAAAGGTCGACGTCCTCATCTAGTACCCCCGATACTCAAGAGAAACGAATTGAATGGAGCGTCCGGCTTCGAACGCCTCGATCTCGTCCCAGGCGACCGGACAAGAGACCCTCGCGTCAAGAATGGTTGCGTCGGCGGCCACACACCGCAGTATCGTCCCCCTTCGTGCTAAACGGCCAGGGTCGGTGACAATGGGCGGCATGCGTCTCCCGGTCATGCCTCCGCTGTCACCGATGTTGGCGAAGCCCGTCAAACAGATTCCCGACGGCGCTATGAGCTTCGAACCGAAATGGGACGGCTTTAGGTCCATAGCTTTCCGGGATTCCGACGAGGTGGAGATCGGCAGCCGTAAAGAGAGGCCTATGAATCGCTACTTCCCGGAGCTGGTCGAGGCGGCGCGCGCGAAGCTGCCGGAGAGGTGCGTGATCGACGGCGAGATCATCGTCATCGGCTCCTCCGGCGACCGGCTGGACTTCGAGATGCTGCAGCAACGCATCCATCCCGCAGCCAGCCGGGTGAAGATGCTGTCGGAACAGACTCCGGCGCGTTTCGTGGCGTTCGACCTGCTGGCGCTCGGCGACACCGACTACACCCGACGCCCGTTCGCCGAGCGGCGAGCCGCGCTGGTGGACGCGCTGTCCTCTGCGACGGCCCCCATTCACGTCACGGCGGCCACAACCGACCGAACTGTTGCCGAACGCTGGTTCCACCAGTTCGAGGGCGCGGGGCTCGACGGCCTGATCGCCAAGCCGCTCGACGCCGTGTACGAGCCGGACAAGCGGACCATGTTCAAGGTGAAGCACGAACGCACGGCGGACTGCGTGGTGGCGGGCTACCGGCAGCACAAGAGCGGGCCTGGTCGGATCGGATCCCTGCTCCTCGGTCTCTACAACGACGACGGCACCTTGGCCAGCGTGGGCGTGATCGGTGCGTTTCCGATGGAGCGTCGCAAGGAGCTGTTCGAGGAGCTGCAGCCCTTGGTCACCACGTTCGACGACCACCCCTGGGCCTGGGCCAAGCAGGAGGACGGCACCCGGACGCCGCGCAACGCCGAGGGAAGCCGGTGGGCCGCGGGCAAGGACCTGTCCTTCACCCCGCTGCGCCCGGAGCGCGTGGTCGAGGTCCGCTACGACCACATGGAAGGCGTTCGCTTCCGTCACCCCCCGCAGTTCGTCCGCTGGCGCCCCGACCGTGACCCCGGGTCCTGCACCTACGAGCAGCTCGAGGAACCCGTCAAGTTCGACCTCGCCGACGTCCTCGACCCAGATCGCTAGGTCCTTTGCCGCCTTGTCGGAAATCGTCCGCCGGATGCGCCGGAGGTTTCAATCGCGGCGACGTGAGCAGAATCTAGGCGAGCCCAGACCTTGGGGATGAATTGGGAGAAATAGCCAGTTCTCCGCCGGACGGGCTCGAGCACCGGTAGTTCGGTTGAGACGCAGCCGAAACCCCACTTCGGGGCGTGCGCGTTCTCCCGTGCCCCCGTGGTGAGTCAGTTTCCGTCTTACGTGAACCGAGGAGGGTCTCTTCTGGCTTCAGAGACAGAAGTTCTGCAGCAGTACCCCACCGATGCTTCCCCGCTGCCTGAGGCGGGCTCCCATCCCGTCACGACCGACGAAGGCCCCCGCGAGAGTCGGGCGGCGATCGACGACGGCCTGCTGGCCGCCTATCAGGCGGCGGACGGAGCGGAGCGGGAGCGCCTGAAGGCGGAGATAGTCGAGCGTCACATCGGCCTGGTCCGCTTTCTCGTGCGGCGCTACACCGGTAAGGGAGAGAACTACGACGACCTCGTGCAGGTCGGCATGCTCGGGCTCCTGGGGGCCATCGATCGGTACGAGCCGGAGCGGGGCGTTCGCTTCGCGTCGTTCGCCCGCCCCTCGATCCTGGGCGAGCTCAAGCGGCATTTCCGCGACAAGACCTGGGCCGCGCGCGTTCCGCGCCGCCTTCAGGAAATGAGCCTCAGCATCTCCACGGCCGAGGCGGAGCTCTACCAGGAGCTGGGCCGCTCGCCGACCGTGGCCGAGGTCTCGACTCGCATCGGTGCCGAGGAGGAGGACGTGCTCGAGGCCAACGAGGCGGCCCGCTCCTACTCGGCGGTCTCCATCGACCAACCGCTGGACGCCGGCGACGGCGAAACGGGCTCGCTTGCCGACCTGATCGGTGAGGAGGATCACGACATGGAGAAGCTCGAGAACC
>JBOGWW010000068.1:0-15080 GCA_050693655.1 Actinomycetota bacterium
GGCTGGCCCAGTCCGGCTCGGCCTTCACGGCTCTGCTCCACAACCATCGCGGGCTGCGCTTCAACCTCGCGGTGTCGAGCGGACAGGAGCTCAACACCACCGTTGCCGACTACATGCTTCACGCCCTTCGGCGGGAATCGACGCGCGTCGTTGCGCTGTTCATCGAAAGCATCCGGGATCCGGCTTGCTTCCGGGAAGCCCTCGCGCTGGCCGAGCAGCGCGGCGTCCCGGTCGTCGCGCTCAAGGTCGGTAACCAGGAGCTCGCGCGGCATCTCGTCACCGCTCACTCGGGAGCCCTCGCCGGCGAGGAGGGCGCCTACGAGGCGCTGTTCGACGCGCACGGAGTGATGCGGGTGAACACCATGAACGAGATGGCCGACGTTCTCGAGTTGATGTCTGCAGGCCGCCGGGCGGAGCCTGGGGGCCTGGCCACCATCCACGACTCGGGCGGAGAGCGCGCCCACCTCATCGACGTCGCCGCCGAGGTCGGGGTTCGCTTCGCGGAAATGTCCGAGGGGACGCGGGCGGCTATTTCGAGTTCATTGGAGCCGGGACTCCCGGCCGTGAACCCGCTCGACGCTTGGGGCACCGGCAATGACCCCGACCGCATCTTCGGCGAGTGCATGACCGCGCTGCTCGCCGACGACGACACCGCCGCGCTCGCGCTCGTCGTCGATCTCAAACACGATGAACCGGACGCCAGTTACGCGCCGCTCGTCAAACGAGTGGCCGCGTCCACGAACAAGCCGGTCGCAATCATCAGCAACCTGTCCTCGGCCATCGATGCGCCGACGGCCGCCGAGGTGCGTGCCGCCGGTGTGCCGGTGCTCGAGGACGCGGCAACGGGTCTGACCGCCTTCGGTCACCTCTTCGAGTACCGGGATCACCGGGCGCTGCCGGATCTCAAGCCGCCTCCGCCGCCCGGTACCGAGATCACGAGGAGGTGGCGGTCCAGACTCGCGGAGCCCGAACCACTCTCGACGCTGCAGGCCTTCGAGCTGCTGGAGGACTTCGGCATCCCCACGATCGAGACCCGATCGGTCACCAGCGTCGCCCAGGCGCTGCGCGCCGCCCTGGAGCTCGGCTACCCGGTAGCCCTGAAGTCCGACAAGCAGGGGCTGGCTCACAAGACGGAGGCCGGGGGAGTGAAGCTCGGCCTCTCCTCGGCCGGAGCGGTCGCCGAAGCCTACCGGGATCTGTCCAGCAGGCTCGGCCCCGACGTCGTGGTGCAAGCCATGGCGCCGGCGGGAGTCGAGATGGGCCTCGGTGTGGTGAACGACGCGCAGTTCGGCCCCCTGTTGGTGGTCTCGGCCGGGGGACTGCTCATCGAGGTGCTGGAGGACCGAGCGACCGGGCTGCCCCCGGTCGATGAACCCCGCGCCCGTCGGTTGGTGGATCGACTGAAGGTGCGCCCGTTGCTGGACGGAGTCCGAGGCTCGGATCCGTTCGACTCGAACGCGCTCGTGGAGGCAGTCCAGAATCTGAGCAGCCTGGCGATCGAATTGGGGAACGACCTAAGGGCCCTGGACATCAACCCACTCGTAGTGACGCACGATGGCTGCATCGCGGTCGACGCCCTGGTGGAACCTTGGATTCTCAGCCGGAGTCGAGGTGCAACCCTCTAACGTCGTGGATCACGACGTTTCCGGGTCAGACCTCATCGGCTTGACTTTCACATCGCTTTCAACCCCACAAAGGTCACAAATCATCCCTGCGAGCGCGTCCTCGGCCCGCTTCGTGAAACGCTAATCGAGGACGCGCGAAAGGAGTTTGCGATGGAGGTCAACAATCAAGCCCCGGCGATCGCCACCGGCGAGATCGAGATCCGAGCCGATCCCGAGGTCGTCTGGGATTTGCTCGCCGACATCGATAACTGGCCAAACTGGAACCCGGACGTGAAAGAAGCAAAGCTCATGGGAGGTCTGAGGGAAAGCTCGGTGTTCCGCTGGAAGGCGGGACCAGGCACCATCACGTCAACCCTTGAAAGCGTCGACCGTCCGCAAGAGATCGGGTGGCGAGGCAAGACGATGGGGATCAACGCGGTGCACGTCTACCGGCTGGAGCCGCACGGCGAGGGAACCAAGGTGCACACCGAGGAGTCCTTCGACGGACTGATAGTCCGCCTCTTCAAGGGTTCGACGCGCAAGTCCCTGCAAAAGGGAATCGACGGGGGCCTGGTGAGCTTGAAGAAGGAAGCCGAACGCCGCTCGACTCCTTGAGCCAGCCCAACGTGTTCTTTGCACCCTGGTAATCGAATAGCGGCCAGGAGGCGCGAAGGAAGGCCCCCATCTTAAGTAAGGAAGGTGGTCGGCCCACGTTTGCGTAGGTGGTTGCCAATCACCGCCCTTTGTATCTCCGAGGTGCCTTCCCAGATTCGATCTACTCGTAGATCCCTCCAGAGGCGTTCGACCGGGTTCTCACGCATGTAGCCCCGGCCCCCGAAGATCTGAACCGCTCGATCGATTACGCGCCCGGCCATCTCGGAACAGACGAGCTTCACCGTGCTCGCCAGCGCGTGGAGGTCCTTCGGATCCACCTCCGTGCGCGCAGCTTGCCAGCACACCCTGTACAACAGCGCCTGCGACGAGGCGATCTCCGCGGCCATGTCGGCGAGCATGAACTCGACTCCCTGGAAGTCCATCAGCACCTTGCCGAACTGACGCCTCTCCTTCGCGAAGTCAATGCTTAGCTCGAGCGCGCGCGTCGCCGCTCCCACCGTGCGGGCGCCGATCATCAAGCGCTCCTCGACGAACCACTCGCGAGTCAGCTCGTTGCCGCCTCCCACCGAGCCCAGCACGGCATCGGAGCCGAGCGCAACGTCCGAGAACGAGAAAATCGGATGCTCGTACACGAAGGTGTGCATGTACTTCGGCGTGCGCACCAGGCGGACCCCGGGCGCGTCCTTGTCGACGAAGAACACCGTCGCCTGATCAGGGTGGCCGTCCGCATGCGCGTGCACGAGGAAGAAGTCGGCTACATCGCCGGTGGTGACGTGCCACTTCTCGCCGTTGAGCACGAAGCCGTCGCCCTTGCGCGTCGCGGTCGTCGTCACCATCAAAGGATCCGACCCGGCCCCCTCCTCGGTGATGGCATAGGCGTCGCGCCGCTCACCGCGACAGGCCGGCCGCAGGTAACGCTCCTTCTGCTCTTCGGTTCCGTAGCGAAGGGGGATCGAGGGCCGCCAGGGGACATCCCACAACGCGTTCGTGGCCCGGCCCCACTGCTCCTCGATGAGCATCTGCTCGAAGAGGTCGTAGCCCCGGCCCCCGTCGGAGAGGGCGTGATTGATTGCGTTGAACCGCCATTCAACGACTGCCGAGCGAATGGCTCCGAGAACATCCTCGGACAAACCCTCATCGGCCTCGCAATCGAGCTCGTGGGGGATCAGGTGAGTCTCGGTGAAATCCCTGGCCCTACGGCGCAGTTCCGCTTCCTTCTCGCTGAGTCGCAGGTCCACGGGCGCTCCCACCTCGAGGCGGCCTTGTTTGTTGAACGGTGAGACAGTATCGTCGCCTGACGGGGCTCGCTTGGCAAGCCCAGAGCCCTTAGCAAGCCCAGAGCCCAGAGCTCACCAGCGAGGGGAACGGAAAAGGCGTGCAGTCCCGGGACGTAATCGTCGTCGGCGGAGGTCACAACGCCTACCTTGCGCGGGCCGGGTTCGACGTACTGGTGCTGGAGCGCAGGGACGTGCTCGGCGGAGCGGCGGTCACCGAGTCACCCTGGCCCGGCTACCAGATCTCGTCCGCCTCCTACGTCGTGAGCCTGATGCCCCCGCGCGTCATCGACGAACTGAAACTCAAACGCTTCGGCTACAAGACCTCGCTCCTCGATCCCGATTACTACCTTCCCTACACAGATGGAACCTCGCTAACCCTGTGGGGCGACCTCAACAGAAGTGCGGAAGAGATCGCGCGCTACTCCAAGAAGGACGCCAACGCCTACCTCGAGTTCGACAAGTACTTCCAACGCGTCGGCAAGCTCCTGCACGACATGATGTACGTCATCCCTCCGAACCTGTCGCTGAAGGAGGTACCCGGTTGGCTCGCGGTCGCGGGCAAGCTTCGCAAGTGGACCGGTCGCGACGTAGCGGAAGCAGTGCGGCTATTCACGCTCTCGGGTCAGGACTTCCTCGACGAATGGTTCGGGGACGAGCGCGTCAAAGGTGCTCTCGCGACCCAAACGATCATCGGCGCGTGGTGCGGCCCCATGAGTCCCGGCTCGGCCTACGTGTTGATGCATCACTGGATCGGCGAGATCGACGGACCCGCCGGCGCATGGGGTTGGGTGCACGGCGGGATGGGTGCGGTCAGCAGCTCGCTCGCCCATGCGGCGCGCGCCGCGGGCGCCGAGGTGCGCACCGATGCACCGGTGCACCGGGTCACGATCCGGGACGGCCGGGCCACCGGCGTGGAACTGACCGACGGCGTGACCCTGAGCGCGAAGCGAGTCATCTCGAGTGCCCACCCCTCGACCACCTATCTGGACCTCGTCGGCGAGTCCGACCTGCCCGAGGAGGCCACCCGGGACATCAAGCGCTTCCGCACCCGCTCCGGGTCGGTAAAGGTAAACCTCGCCTTGAGGGATTTGCCTCGCCCCCGGGCCTGGGAGGGCGACCTCCCCGGCGATCCACACACCGGGATCATGTCGATCTCGCCCTCGATCGAGTACCTCGAGAGGGCCTGGGACGACGCCAAGTACGGGCGCATGTCGGCCGAGCCCTACATCGAGGTCGTCTTCCCCACGGTGTTCGAGCCCGGCGTGGCTCCGGAGAACAAGCACGTCGCGCTGTGCTTCACACAGTTCGGTCCCTTCGAGCTCAAGGAGGGTTCGTGGGAAACGGGCGGCGCCGACGAGTACGGTGACAACATCGTGCGCGTGCTCGATGAACACTGTCCCGGTTTCGCGGAGTCGGTCGAGCACATCGAGGTCCTTCCTCCGCCGGAAATCCAACGGCGCTTCGGCTTGCTCGGCGGCAACATCATGCAGGGTGAGATGACACCCGGCCAGATGTTCTGCTTCCGTCCCATTCCCGGTTACGCGGACTACCACACGCCGATAAAGGATCTCTACATCTGCGGTGCCGGAACGCACCCGGGGGGCGGGGTCATGGCGGTGCCCGGCCGCAACGCCGCGCAAGTGGTACTCAAAGACGCCAAGCTTTCGCGTGCGCTCGACCGCGTGCGCTCGCTCACCAAGAGATCGTGAGCGACGCGTTCGCGCTGTCGCGCGAGGACCTCGTCATTCAGGCCAAGGCGCGCGCCTTCGCCGACGAGCTGATCCCACACGAGGTAACCGCGGAGCTGAACGACGGTTTCCTGCCGGAGGAGCTCGCCCAGAAGCACGCGCAGATGGCGATCGACCTCGGGCTGTCGTCGATGAACATGCCCAAGGAGCTCGGCGGCGGGGGACTCACGATGCTCCAGCAGGTGCTGGTCTCGGAGCAGATCGGCCGGGTCACCAACGCCCTTGCCTGGGTCGTGGCCACGCCCGCCGCCTGGGTCGCCGAGGTCGCCACCCGCCACCAGCTGGAGACCTGGGTGCTGCCCACGATCAGGGGCGAACGCCACGAGTGCTACGCCATCACCGAGGAGAATGCCGGCTCGGACGTGGATGCCATCGAGGCCACGGCAATCCCCGACGGGGAGCAGTACGTCCTCAACGGCGTGAAATGGCACGTCACCTCGGCCAATCTCACCGACTACTGCTTCTTCCAGGCCAAGCTCCCCGGCGGCGAGCACCTCATGTTCTTCGTGGATCTCGACACCCCGGGGATCTCGACCGTGCGCACGCCGATGTACTCGCACACCTACGCGCATCACCACCCGATCATGGCGTTCGAGGACGTGCGCGTGCCTGCGGCGAACCTGATCGGCGACGAGGGCGACGGGATGCGCTACACGCACGAATGGTTTCGTTACGAGCGCATCATGATCGCAGCGCGCTGCTGCGGGGCGACCGAGCGTCTGATCGACGAGGCGAGCAAGTTCGCACAGCAACGCCGGGCGTTCGGCAAACCCATCTCCGACTACCAGTCGATCCAGTTCATGCTCGCCGACTCGCTCACCGAACTATGGGCCGCGCGCCTGATGACCTACGGAATCGCACGCGAGGTCGACGCAAACGCCGACGTCAAGCTGCAGCACGCGCACTGCTCGATGGTCAAGCTCTTTGCCTCCGAGATGGCCAACCGGGTCGCGGACCGAGCCGTGCAGATCTTCGGGGGCCGAGGCTACATGCGCGAGAACGTGGCCGAGCGTTTCTTCAGGGAGTTGCGTGTGGACCGGATCTGGGAGGGAACGTCCGAGATCCAGCGCGTCATCATTGCCGATCAGCTTTACAAACGAGGAATAGGGCTTGCGGGAGCGAGCGGCACAACCGAGGAGGAATCGTCGTGACCGAGACTCTGAAGAACTTCATCGACGGCCGGTTCGTCGAGGCGCACTCAGACGAGACTTCGCCCGTCGTCAATCCGGCGACCGGCGAGGAGTACGCGCGCGGCCCCATTTCCAGCGATGCGGACGTCGACGACGCGTGCAAGGCGGCGGCCGGGGCCTTCGAGTCGTGGCGGGACACGACACCCTCCGAGCGGAGTCTCGCGCTGCTCAAGATCGCATCGGCCTTCGAGGAGCGCGCTCAGGAACTCGTCGACATCGAGGTCGCCAATACCGGCAAGCCCACTCATCTGGCGATCACCGACGAGGTCCCGCCCTCGGTCGACACGATTCGCTTCTTCGCGGGTGCGGCGCGGGTGCTGGAAGGACGTTCGGCGGGGGAGTACATGGCCGGCCACACCTCCTACGTACGCAGAGAGCCGATCGGCGTCTGCGCTCAGGTGACCCCCTGGAACTACCCCCTGATGATGGCCGTCTGGAAGTGGGCGCCGGCGATCGCCGCGGGCAACACCGTCGTGCTGAAACCCTCCGACACCACCCCGATGAGCACGGTGAAGATGGCCGAGATCATGTCCGAGTACCTGCCTCCCGGCGTCTTCAACGTAATCTGCGGCGACCGCAATACCGGCGCCGCGCTCGTGACCCACGATCTTCCGCAGATGGCGTCGATCACCGGTAGCGTGCGCGCGGGCAAAGAGGTCGCGGCCGCAGCCTCCAGGGATCTCAAGAAGGTCCACCTCGAGCTCGGCGGGAAGGCCCCCGTGATCGTGTTCGACGATGCAGACGTGGAGACGACCGCCGAATTGATCGCCGATGCCGGCTACTACAACGCGGGCCAGGACTGCACCGCCGCGACGCGCGTTCTGGCCGGTCCCAGGATCCACGACGAGCTCGTTTCTGCGCTCAGCCGGCAGGCGAAATCGCATCCCACCGGCGACCCGGCCGACGAGAACACCTACTTCGGCCCGGTGAACAACGCCAACCAGTTCGAGCGTGTGCAGGGCTTCCTCGAACGAGCCCCGAGCAACGCCGAGGTCGTCACCGGAGGCAACCGAGTGGAGCGGGCCGGCTTCTTCATCGAGCCCACGGTCGTCGCGGGGCTCGCGCAGACCGACGAGATGATCCGGCAGGAGATCTTCGGCCCGGTCATCACCGTGCAGCATTTCGACGACGAGGCGAAGGCGCTGCAATGGGCGAACGACGTCGAGTACGGGTTGTCCGCCAGCGTGTGGACGAGGGACCACGGCCGAGCGATGCGGATGTCGAAGGGCCTCGACTTCGGCTGCGTCTGGATCAACACCCACATCCCCTTCCTCTCCGAGATGCCCCACGGCGGCTTCAAGCACTCGGGCTACGGCAAGGACCTCTCGATGTACGGATTCGAGGACTACACCCGCGTCAAGCACGTGATGCACAACATCGAGGTCTAGCGGGGAACCCTCGCCTCGCTAGGCTCGTCCAAGGGCCATGATGGACCGCGAGATGAGATTCGGCTTAGTCAGGATGCTCTTATTGTTCGTATTCGCCGGTTGCGCGGACCCCGCGAGCTCGGAGTTCCCCGAGGGCGAGGGGCGTCCGGTCGCCGCACCGTTCGTGGAGATCGTCTGCACCCGAGACGGAGGAACACGACTGTGGACGCCCGTCGTCGAGGTGCAGCCCGACGGCGTGCACGTCGATGTCGATAACCGTGCCGGCGAACCCGCCGGCTTCTACGGCCTGGGAACCCTAGACGTCGGAGAGGGCAGACACAAGGTAGTCATCTCCGAGCCACCCGGAGGGATGAGGGTCGCGTGCGACCCCCACAGCCGGCACGAGAGTGACAAGAAACCGGTCCGCTATGACCTCGAGCTTGTCGATCCGCAGAATCACTGGATCACCACCGAGCTGGAGTGCGATCCTGGAACGATGATCCAGAGCACCATCAGCGACTTCGAGGAGCTTGGTGAGGGCCTCGCCGAGGACCCAGTGGCGCTCGTCGAGGAGTCGGTCCAGGGCCTGCGCGCAGACGACGTCGTCGAGCTCGCGGGCTATCCCAAGGCAGACACGCCGAGCGTCCGGATCGTCCGGGCCGGGCAGGTGATAGGCGTGTTCGGCTTCCTCGAGGCCGACGATGAAGGCCTGGAGCTCGAGACCAGCAACCTCTGTGGCTCGGAGGGCCTGCGCTACTGATTGCGGGCGAACCGGAGCCGTCCATCCTCCGTCTAACCGAGTGATGGGGACCTACCAGCGCAGCGTTGCGGCCCTGCTGTTGAGCGCGAGCCTGCTGGGGACGATCGCCCCCGCGCGCGCCGTAAAGAGCTCATCGATCGCACTGGACGCGGCCGTGCGCGGCCGCGATGTCTCGGTCGTGGTGGCCGCGCGCGGAGCGACTCTTTACGAGCACGAGGGTGCCAAGCGCCGGACACCGGCCTCGGTCCAGAAGCTCCTGCTCAGCATGGCGCTGTTCGACTCCCTCGGTCCGAAGCATCGTCTCGCCACCCGCATCATGAGCACGACGAGAAAGGGCGTCGTCGACAACCTCTGGGTCGTCGGCGGAGGCGATCCCACGATGGTGACGGGGTGGGGTGACGCCGCCCACACCGGAGTGGGCCGCATCGCGCGGCGGATCGAGCGATCGGGCATCCGGAAGGTGCGGGGCGCCGTGCTCGTGGACGGCTCTGCGATCGGGAACGACTGGGACGCGCCCGGATGGCAACCCTGGAGCCGTGACTTCGCGGCCCGGCCCACGGCCCTCGCGCTCAATGGAAACAGGAGCGCCGATCCGACGATTGCCTTCGGCCGCGCGCTCACCAGCGCGCTGGAGAGACGCGGCGTCGCCGTTGACGGGCAGCCGAGGTTCGGACGCGCGCCTCGCAACGCGCGACGCATCGCTACGGTTCGCTCGGCTTCGCTCAGGGACCTGGTGACCCATATGAACGTGACGTCTTCGAATTTCTACGCCGAGACGCTGGGCAAGGTGCTCGGCGCGCACACCTTCGGGGCACCCGGCACCATGGCCAAGGGGGCCCGAGCGATCGAGCGGTTCGCGACGCGCCGGGGTGTAAGCGTGCGCGCACACGACTCCTCCGGGCTCTCGTATGCGAATCGAGTGAGCGCAAGCGGCGTCGTAACTCTGCTCGGGCGCGCACGACTCCGGTCGTGGGGCGCGGCTCTCCGGCGTTCGTTGCCACGACCGGGCCGGGGGACGCTGGCCGGGCGGCTGGCCGGACTTCCGGTGCGGGCCAAGACCGGCACCCTCTGGAGCGGGGCCTCGGCTCTCGCCGGCTGGGTGGAGCTCCGAGGCGGAGCCCGCGCCGAGTTCGCGATCCTGTCGCGCCACGTCCCCAAATCGCTCGAAGACGCGCTGGTCCGCGTCGCGGCCGGGATGAGAGCCCCCGCGAAGCCCCGGCGCTGCGGTGGAAGCACATCGGTTGCGGTCACTCGATGTCAGTTGAGCCGCTGGTGGGAGGAAATCGGACCTCCCGCGAGAACTCCTGAATAACCGGGTAAGGAAAACGAGCGCGAGGTGGCACAAACGAGCACTGGGTGCACAATGGAATCAGTGCGGCTCGCGGCCCGACCCGTTCGATCCCACTGCAGGGAGAGCCAATGAATACAGGTAAGGAAAAACCCGCCATCGTCGTAGAGCCGGCCGAGGATCCCATCCGCCCGCCCGAGCCCGTTCGCACCCCCGAGCCCGCCGAGTCTCCCGCCAAAGAACCCAGCCCCGCGTGACCCCGTTCGCGGTTCCCGACGCCATTGAGCCACTGGTCGGGTGGCGCTACTGGCGAGTGGATAGGGAGAATCTGCTCCACTCGCTCTCGGGAACAAAGGGTTTCGTGTGGCGGCCGAACACTCGCTTCGAAGCGCGCTGTCCCGTCGTCAAGCGCACCGGAATCGACCGACGCTACCGCTTCATCTCCGGGATGCGCGTCGAGATGCACGATGCCCCCGGGGACCGCTGCCGTTGCGGCATCTATGCGGCCAGAGACCTGACGCACCTCCGTCGCCAGATACTCACCGGCCTCGCCATCAACGTCGTCGGCGAGGTTTCGCTCTGGGGAAGAGTCATTCCCGGGTCCAAGGGTTTTCGCGCCCAGTACGCGTATCCGCGTCGGCTGTTCGTGATCCAGAAGACCGCCGACTGGGACCAAAGTGCGGTGGCAGATGCTCTGTCGGTCTACGGCGTTCCCGTCGAGACGATCCCGTATCGGCGCGTCGGCTACAACCCGCTCGCCACGGTCGGCGATTTCTTGCGACGCTTCAGGTCCCCGCGCCAGGTCCCCACGCCCCTGCCCTGAGTTCCCGCGACCCGATTGCGCCCGAGGGTCAGTCCAGCAGCGCCTTGACGAGGTCCCTTATCGAGAGGATTCCCTCGACGCGACCCCCGTCGTCGATGACCACCAGGTGGCGGAAGCCGTGCTCGAGCATGAGGCGGGCTGCTTTCTCCACGTCCCAGGAGCCGGAAGCCGTAATCGCGTTCGCGGTCATGTAGTCCTCGACGGCAGCCGACCCGAGATCGGCCCCCTCGGCCACGGCGCGCAGAAGGTCGCGCTCCGTGATGATGCCGGGATTCTCACCCTCACCCTGAACCAGCGCCGAGCCGCTGCGCCGGTCGTACATCATGCGTGCCACCTCCGCCAGGGAGTGGCGCGGACCCACGGTCAAGACCTGCGTCGTCGCAACCGACCCGATGTCCATCCCGGAAACCTACCTGCTGGAATACGGTGAAACCAAATCGGTCGGAGTACGCTTCTGCGGGCGGGGAGATCGGCCGGGAGGGATCGATGAGCACTCCACCGGAGTCGCTCGAGTTGGAGTCAGAGGAGGAGCGACCCGGCGCGCACATGCCCGCGTGGATCCCCCGGCTTCTCCTGGCGGTGATCGTCTACATCGGCGGAGCGTTTCTCTTCTATCAAGCGGTTCTGAGGGTCCGCGGCCTTCTGTTCATGATCGTCGTCTCCTTGTTCCTATCCTTCGCGATCGAGCCGGCGGTCAATTTCCTGGCTCAGCACGGGTGGCGCCGGGGGGCCGCCACCGGATTCATCCTCTTCGGAGTGATTCTCATCGGGATGGTCCTTCTGGTGTCGATGATTCCGCTTGTGATCACCCAGATCAGAGATCTGGTCGGAGAGGTCCCGGGCTGGCTGGACACCATTTCCGAGAGGGCCAACGAGTGGTTTGGTGTCGAGCTGTCGGTGACCGCTGCAGTCACTCAAGCGGAGGACATCGAGGGCGCGCTGCGGACCTACGGTGCGGATGTGGCCGGCAATGTGCTCGGCTTCGGGGCAGCGGTCATCTCGGGCTTGTTCCAACTCCTGACCATTCTGTTGTTCACCTTCTATTTCGTGGCCGACGGCCCCAAAGTGCGGCGCAGCGTCTGCTCGTTGTTACCGGCCCGCCGCCAGCGCGAGGTTCTTCAGACCTGGGAGATCGCAATCGACAAGTCGGGGGCCTACTTCTACTCGAGGCTGCTGCTCGCCTTGATCAACGGAGTGCTGCTCTACGCCCTGCTGCGCATCATGGGCGTCCCCTTCGCGCTTCCTCTCGCCCTGTGGTCGGGGCTCTTCTCGCAGTTCGTTCCGGTGGTCGGTACCTACATCGCTTCGGTGCTGCCCCTACTCGTCGCCCTGCTGAACGAGCCCTTCGACGCGCTGGTCGTGCTCGCGTACATCCTCGTCTACCAGCAGGTCGAGAACTACGCGCTCAGCCCTCGCATCACCAAGCACACCATGCAACTCCATCCGGCAATCGCCATCGGTTCCGCGATCGCAGGCGGGAGCTTGGCGGGCCCCATCGGTGCGTTCCTTGCGCTGCCCGCAGCGGCCATCATCCAAGCGTCGATCGGCACCTTCGTCGAACGTCACGAGGTGCTCGAGTCGGAGTTGACTGTGGAGAGCGATCCCGAAGCGGTCAGGGCGGCGAACAAACAGGCGAAGGAGAGCACCTACGGGAACGGATGGTTCGAACGCCTACGCCGTCGTGAGGGCAAATAAGGGAGGGTCGTATGCAGTTTTCTGCGGTACTGCTCAACTGCACGCTCAAGGAGTCGCCCGAGGTATCCAATACCCAGGCGCTCATGGATCACGTCATCGATCATCTCGAAGACCTCGACGTGGGTTGTGAATCGGTTCGCATCGTCGACTACAACGTACCCTTCGGGGTTTCCTCAGATGAGGGGGACGGGGACGAGTGGCCACAGATCCTCGAGAAGATCATTGCGGCCGACATCCTCATCATCGGAACCCCCATCTGGTTCGGCGTGCGGTCGAGTGTCTGTCAGCTCGTCATCAAGCGTCTCGACGGAACCTACAACTCGACGAACGAGGTCGGGCAGTATCCGCTCTACAACACCGTTGCCGGCGTCGTCGTGACGGGAAACGAGGACGGTGCGCACGATGCGGCCTCCACCACGCTGTTCAACCTCTCGCATCTCGGTTGCACGATCCCGCCCAACGCCGACACCTATTGGCTCGGTGACGCGGGACCCGGTCCCTCGTTCATCGAGGCGGATGGTTGGTCCAGCGCGTACACGCAGAAGACCGCCTCGTGGATGTCGCACAACGTCGTGCACCTGGCGCGCATGCTGAAGGAGCACCCGATTCCACCCGAGGGGAACACTGTGCCCATGAAGCACATCGGCTGATGAGCTCTCAAGCCGGGGTTGCAGGACGAGTCGTCGAGGTCTTCATCGCCCGCCGCGGCGGTCAGCCCGTCGAGCGCGTCGACGAGATCGAGGCGATCAAGGACCGAGGGCTCGCGGGCGACCGGTTCCTTGAAGGAACGAGCTACTGGAGCGGCGTGGACGAATGTCAGGTGACCCTCATCGCGCTCGAGGCGCTCGAGCACATCCAAGCCACCAGCGAGGTATCCGTGATGGAGGGACAGCACCGGCGCAACATAGTGACGCGCGGCGTCGACCTGCCGGCCCTCAGGGGTACCCGCTTCCGGGTCGGCGAAGCGACTCTCGAATTCGACCGGCCCCGGCCCCCGTGCCGCTACATCCAGTCCGTCTCGGAGCACGGCATGACCAAGGCCCTGGGGCGCGGTCGAGGAGGAATCTGCGCGCGCATCATCGAGGGCGGGCTCATTCGCCCGGGCGACGCCATCGAGGTCGTCGGCAAGAGCCGGTGGCTGGACTCGGTCCTGGGCTCCTGAGAGAGCCGGCTACTGGTTCTGTTTATTGAGGGCCAGGAGGTTGCCCTCGCTGTCGCGAAACCAGGCCGACTCGCCCGTGCGCGTGTAGGCGATCGAGTGCACGGTCTTGAGATCGTCGTACTCCACGAACACCACCCCGTCGGCCTTGAGATCCGCGACCTCCGCCTCGAGATCCCGGGTTACGAACGCGAGCTGGGTGTGATCGCTCTGCGGAACCTCCCCGGTGACGTACAGCAGGAAGCGGCTGCCATCGGCGCACTCGTACTGGAGGCCCTCGGGCGTCTCCCGAAGGGGTTTCAGCGACATCGTCTCCGAGTAGAAACGCCTCGCTCGCTCGAGGTCGGAGACGGGCAAGGTTGCTATCACGCGAGCGTCTGAGAGCATCGTCCCTCCTTGCAGCGTTTCGTCGATTCTTGCACGACCGGCCCGACCGGCCCTGCGCGGGCAGGATTCCCCCCAAACCCGGCGAAGTCTCCCCTAGCACCCACTCGACGGCGTCTGTTGGAGATGCCGTCATTGCCAACTAAGGAGCGCCGATGCGACTCAAGTTCGTCCTGCTGGCGGCACTCGCAGCGCTGCTGTGCCTGCCGGTCTCGATGGCGGGGGCCGAGTCTTCTACCCTCCTCGAGGGAGCGCTCAAGTCCCCCGATTTCGGCCGCGCCGTCGAGCTCAAGGAACCGGTACCCGATTGGTACACGGCCGAATTGCATCGCAAGGCGGTCGCGGCGGGCAAGAAGGGCGAGACCGTCGCGGTCCCCGAGGGCGTGGACCTCGAAATCCCGGCCTCCGGACTCGCCTTCACCGGGATCCGACCCGGATCGTGGATCCTGTTCCCCGCCGGCTGCACGGCGAACTTCGTCTTCGGAAACGGAACCGAGATCGGAACCGCCGGTCACTGCGCGGACGTGGGTGACGAGGTCACCATCGTCGCCGCTCCCGGGCTCTTGATGAACATCGGCACGGTCTCGTTGAGCCGCGACAACGGCATCGGCGACGACTTCGCCCTCATCGACATCTATCCCGCGATGCAGCAGTACGTGAATCCCTCGATGGCTCACTGGGCCGGACCGACCGGCTCGGCCAACCCGCAGTTCGGCGACGCGGTCGTTCACTCCGGCCACGGACTCGTCATCGGCACGGGTGGTACCCCGCGCGCCGGCGTGGTCACCTACACCGGTCCGGGCGACACGAACAACAACAACAACGCGTATGCCTGGGACGGCGCGGCCTCGCCCGGCGACTCCGGCTCGGCGGTTCGCAACGTAACCGGAGCGGCATCCGGAAACCTGACTCACCTCGTCGTGGGCACGGAGTACCTCCCGGCCTTCATCGCCGGAACGACGATCAGCCGCATGGAGGCGCTGGCGGGTCCCGTAACCACGGCGAGCCTGATACCCGACCCCCTCTACTAGACGGCTCGCACCAAGAACAAAAGGGGCCCCGGGACTCCTCCCCGGGGCCTCGCTCTGGATGCTCCAACCCTGAAGTCCCTAGCCTCAGAACTCCCGGTGGGACAAATGCGGGTGCACTCAAGGCTCCTCGCGTCCAACG
>JBOGWW010000069.1:0-3557 GCA_050693655.1 Actinomycetota bacterium
AGCCCGTAGCCCGACTTCGTCTCGAAGGTCGTGGTGCCCGTTCTCAGCATCTCGTCCGCAAGGTCCTTCGAGAAGGCCACGACCTCGTCGTCACCGGCCCCGGCGAGAAGGCGGGCGGAGCGAAAGATGCCGCCCTCCTCGCGATGCAGGGTCTCGTAGCGAAGTCCCGAGAGGCGAGCGGCGTCCTCGTCGGCCCGCCAGCCGAAGAAGGGCAGGTGGGTATGGCAATCGACGAAGCCCGGGACCACCGTGCAGCCCGTCGCGTCGAGCTCTCCGTCGCCTCCCGTGGCATCTCCGAGCGATGCAATCGAGCCGTCTTGAATCCCAATCGATAGCCGCGCCTCGCTCGCGATCGAGCGCATCGACTCTCCGCGCAGCGGACCCTCGCCCTCGAGCGTAACGACCTGGTCGGGGTCACGAATGACGAGCGAGCTCATGATTCCTCGTTCTCGTCCCGGCCGCGGCGCGACCTCTTCTTGTAGAGGAACTTCTTGTCGGCGCTCTCGGTGCGTTCGACCTCATCGTTACGTCGCAGGTGGGCGAGGTGCGCGAGCGCCTCACCGAGCGCCAACCTTCTTTGAAAGTTCAGCAACGTGCCGCCGAAAATCTCGTCGGTGATCTCGCTGGCCGTGTGCGGCTCGCGCCGGACGACCTGCACGATCGCGCCCAGCCTCCGGTCATGATGGCGGGCCGTGACGCGCGCCCTGTCGGCGCCGTCGGGGAAGGGACGACCGTGGCCGGGCAGGACCAGTGCAGGGTCGAGGGCCTCGATCTTCGCCAGGGAAGCAAGGAAGTCGCCGAGCGGATCGTCGTCCCCCCGCCTGAAATCGATATGGGGCGTGATCGATCCGAGAAGCGTGTCGCCTGAGATCAGAATCCGGTCCGCCTCGGCCCACAGACAGATGTGCGCCCGGTCGTGGCCGGGAGTGTGTACCACCGTCCACCGCCGGGTTCCGGCGTCGAAGCTCTCGCCGCCGGTGAGCCAGCGAGTGGCTTCGACGAGCGAATGCACGAAAGGCCGCCAATCCTCGAACGCGGTGAGCTCTTCGATCTCCTCGGGACCGACACCGTGGTCCGCAAGCATCGCCCTCGTCCGCTCGCCGAGAGCCTCCGGATCCCGGTACATCTCGAGCTCGGCGCGCGCGGCCTCGTGTATCCACAGTTCGCAGCCCACCTCGTCGACCAGCCGGCCGGCCGTGCCGTAGTGATCGACGTGCGGGTGCGTGACGATGAGGGTCCTGATGTCGGTCAGGCCGTGGCCGGTGGCCTCGATGGCCGCCTCGAGCTCGGGGAAACCACCGCCCCGAGCGTTCGGGTCCCACATGCCGCAATCCACGAGAACGCTGCCCTCGTCACCGTGAAGGAGGTAAGCATTGACTCGGTCCAGACCGGGAAAAGGCAACGGCAGGACGAGGCGAAACACGCCCGGCGCCGGCTCGCGCCTGCGGTGTCTCATCGGCGCGCCTACTCGTGTACCTGTTCTTTGATGGTGAAGGTAAGGCGCAGAAGCACCTTGTAGGTGATATCCCCGCCATCGATGAGGCCCTCGACCCGCTCGACCTCGAAGCCGGTCACCCCCCTCAGCGTGAGGCTGGCGCGGTGCACGGCCTCGGCCACCGCCTCCTCGATCGTCGGTCCGGTCGCCGTCAGGTCGATCGACTTCTCCACGGACATCAAAACCCCCTTGCCTCAGAACAAGGGGGTCATCTTAGTGGCCGGCTCTAGGCGTGCCTCTGGTGCTCCAGCGGCGAGACGAACTTGGGCGTCATGTCGCAGGTCACCGGGGGCCTGTGCTTTGCCGCCATGCGACGGTACTCGTTGGCCATCACGTCCCGGGTGATCGCGAGCCACCACTTTGCGGCCGAGACCTGAAGCGCCGCGTCACGGGGGCCTTGCATCCAGACACACGACCTCTTGTTCTCCATTCTCGACCTTTCGCTCCTGGGCTCGTCCGGGTCCGCGCGCCCGTTCGTGTGACTCAGGTTTCTGCTTCTCTGGCCGGCATCCTTCCCAGGAGCACACGAGCCATGCGCGCCAAACCGGATAAGGCCTACCCATTTGCCCGAATTGCGAAAAGAATTTTCTTCGGCTAAACGTAGCCGCGCAGCTCGGCGGCTTGGGCCACCCGCTGGACGGAGATGTCGAAGGCCGCCTGCCGGAGTGAGTGACCCTCGGCTCGGGAGGCGAATACCTCGTCTGTTGCCCTCGTCATCCTCTTCTCGAGCTGCCGGTTCACCTCGTCGCCCTCCCAGGTGAAGTGCTGGATGTTCTGGACCCACTCGAAGTAGGAGACGGTCACGCCGCCGGCATTGGCCAGGATGTCGGGCGCGATGGTCACACCCGCTTCGTTCAGGATCTCGTCGGCGGCCGGGGTGGTCGGTCCGTTGGCCGCCTCGACGATGATGGGGGCTTTGATCTCGCTCGCGTTCCCGGTGTTGATAACGCCGTGCACCGCGGCGGGGATCAGCACGTCGCAATCGAGCTCGAGCAACTCCTCGTTCGTCACCCTTTCGCCACCGGCGAAGTCGTTAACCGACAGCGAATCCTCCACGTGGCGCTCCAGCGCCTTCAGATCCAGACCCCTGCCGTTGTAGATGCCGCCACCAACGTCGGAGACTCCGACGACGGTGGCTCCCATCTCGGCCCCCAGTCGCGCGGTCCAGTAGCCGACGTTGCCGAAGCCCTGCACGACGAGGCGCGCACCCTCGAAGTTCATACCCTTGCTCTGGGCGACTTCGCGCGCGCAGATGACCACTCCCCGCCCGGTGGCTTCCTCGCGCCCCGGTGATCCGCCGAGCGGGACCGGTTTGCCCGTGACGATCCCCGGAGAGTAGCCGTGCTTCTTTCCGTAGGCGTCCATCATCCAGGCCATCACCTGAGCGTTGGTTCCCATGTCGGGGGCCGGGATATCGCGGGTGACCCCGATGACGTAGCTGATCATGTCGGTGAACCGCCGGGTCAAGCGTTCCAGCTCACCTCGGGATAGCAATCCCGGCTCACACTGAACACCTCCTTTCGCTCCGCCAAAGGGAACGTCGATGAGGGCGTTCTTCCACGTCATGAGCGCGGCCAGGGCGCGCACCTCGTCGAGATCGGCCGACTCGTGGAAACGAATCCCGCCCTTGTAGGGGCCACGGGCTCCGTTGTGTTGAATCCGGTACCCGCGCAACACGACCATCCTGCCGTCGTCCATGCGCAGCGGGACCTGGACGCCCAGTTCACGATAGGTGGTGGCGAGGACCTCGCGCATCTCGTCGCGGAGCCCCAGCCGGTCGGCACTTTGGTGAAAGAAGAAGGTGGCGGCCTCGAAGGGCGTCATCTCGTCGCTCGGAGTCAAGATGCGCGCGCCGTCCCCCAACGCAGTGGTGGTGCTGTGCTCCGGCGTCGCTTCTCTGACCGTCTTCACCTTCGCGCAGCTTATTCCCCGCGCGGCGCCGCCTCTAACACCTCTGCGGGGTGTTCGCCGGAATCTCCCGGTTCCGATGTGGACTCGAGGAAGCGGCTGGTGTGCTCGTAGGACAGGTCGACGAGCCTCCGCGTGTATTGCAGGGAAGTGA
>JBOGWW010000070.1:0-8963 GCA_050693655.1 Actinomycetota bacterium
GTCGTCGTCGTCGTCGTCATCGTCGTCGTCATCGTCATCGGCGGGAGCGGGCGCAGGCGCCGGCTGTGGTGCTCCCCCCGAGGAGGGACGATCGGCGGCCGGGGGCTTGGGTCTGGGCCGCTTGTCAGCCCGCTCTCTCCGCCGGCGCGGCCCCTCCTGCTTGCCCTTTTTCTTGCCCTCATCTCCGTCCCCGGCCTCCTCCTCCAGCTGGATGGCGGGCACCCGCGGCTCCGCCGGTGGGCGGAGCGCGCGCACGAGGCCCACCCCGGCGGCAACGCCGACGAGCAGTGCAAGGAGGACCGCCACGATCCTGAGTCGAAAGGTCATGGTCCTATGACGCCAGTTGGGAATGGGCGGCGGATGAGAGCTTCATGAGAACTCTCTCATGAAATTTTCACCCGCGCCCGGGAGCGAGCGGCTACCGTCGGTCCATTGCCGCTTCCAGAAAGGCTCCGCGACCCGATGACCGAGCAGCCCCCCGGCACCGAAAGAGAATGGAACTTCGGCCCCGGCGACGAAATAGCCGAGGGCCGGCACGCCCTCAAGAGGCTGGGGGGCGGTTACCGCTACGAGGCCTATCTCGTCTGGGACGATGCGCTCTACGCGGTCGTGGTGGTCAAGGTCGTCCGGCCGCACCTCGTAAAAGACGATAGGGCCCTGAGGGGCCTCAGGGGCGAGTTCGAGATGCTCTGGAGGCTGAACCATCCCGTCATCCTGCGCGCCTTCGACGCGGTCCTGGATGGAGCCCGGCCGCATGTGGTGCTGGAGCACCTCGAGGGCCCTCGCCTGTCGACGCTGATCCGAAAGTATGGCTGGCTTCCCCCCGAGCAGCTGCTTCCCCTCGCGCTGCAGCTGTCCTCGGCCGTTCACTATCTCTCTCACGAGCGCGTGTGCCACCTCGACATCAAGCCGGCCAACATCATCATGAGCGGCCCGCCGCGGCTCATCGATCTCAGCATCGCGCGCACGGTCGAGCGCGCCGCCCGCCACGGCAAGGGCGTCGGCACCGACAACTACATGTCACCGGAGCAATGCGATCCCGATCGTTTCGGTCCGGTCGGCCCCGCTTCAGACATATGGGGGTTGGGGGTGTCGCTGTATCAGGCGGCCACCGGCGAGTTGCCCTTCACCAAGAGTTCGGATGAGGAGCGCTGGCCGGCGATGCGGGACGAGGTCAGGCCCTTCGCCCGCGAGGTGCCGGAGGCCATCGCGACTCCGCTGCTGGCCTGCCTCGAGAAGAGCTCTCCGAACCGGCCCACCGCCGCCGAACTCCACGACGCGTTGGAACCCTTGTTGACCGAGCTCCCCAAGCCGAAGCTGGGACGGTTGAAGCCGAAGATCGGCAGTCCTAGTCGCCGGGCACGCACCTGACCTGCTGAAGTCCACAGCGCGGGAGCTCGGGGCCGAGTCCTGAGCCCCTCAGCGGCACGAAGGGCAGAGTCAAGTGGGAGGGACTGGCCCGGTTGTGCCACACCGTGTTGATGCCGGGAACGCTCTTCGGCACGTACACATAGTAGGAATCGACCGCCGGCGGGTTGTGGATCACCACCATCAGCCGGTGACCGGGACGCAGCACATGACCAACCGGAAACACCTCGACGAGGTACTTGTAGGTCTTGTTGACCTCGACCGGCGTCGGATTGGTGTGCGGCCTGAAGGGCCGGTAGATGGTTCCGTCGGCGAGCTGGTCCGAGAGCGATCGGTTGACGGCGCGGTGACTCGTCTTGAGCATCCCGCGCTGGAGGTAGTAGCGGGTTCCGTCCGGAGCCTCGTCGATCACCTGCACGTAAAGGTCCGGGATCGGCGAGGTCGAGGACACGAACAGCTCCGCAGTCATGGGCCCTACCAGGGCTTTGGCTTTCCTGAACCGCTTGGTCCTGAAGGTCAACTCGTCGGGAGCGTCGGCGGTGGTGAAGGGGGGGCCGACCATCTCGCCCGCCTGGTAACTCCAGAACTGTCGTGGGCTTCCCGAGAAATACTGGTCGCTACCGCCTCGGGCGCCGGGCGCGCGACGTGCCAGCCCGCCGTCCGCACGCAGGAAGAATTCGGTCCAGTTCGAGTTCTCCAGAGGAAAGGTCCGAGCGTCGAGGCGCCCGTTGGGGACATCGTCGTCGCTCATCTCCAGAAGAGCGGTCACGGAGGTGCGATTCGGTCGCCGGCCCTTACCCCGCAACCAATGGTCCATCCAGGCCTTCCGGTCCGTATACATCGCTCTGGGGTTGGTCTGCGTGCCGTGATCGCCGTTGGTCATCAGCAGCCTGCGATAGCGGGCGTTGTCGACGGCCTCGAAGAGGTGGTACGGGCCTCGGGGGCCGGTTTGCTCGTCCTGATAGGCGCCCGAGATGTGAATCGGAACCCGGATGCGCTCGGCGTAGGTGATGAGCGAGCGCGACCGCCACCAGTTGTTGTCGGTGTCGTCGAGACCCTGAAGCAATGGGTCGTTGAAGACATCGCGGCTGTGGGTGGCGTGGTTCAGGATGCACTGCCGGTCTCCCGCCGCGAGACCCGGGAGGCTGCCCCCACCCACGTCGTACACGGGCCGGATCACCCCCGTCCACAGAAGCGGAAAACCGTAGTTCACGACACCGCCCGGATAGGTGATCCCGCGATACAGATCGTCGATCAGTCCCGAGGCCGAGACAGCCTTCAGGCCGGGTGGGCGCGTGGCCGCAACCATGAAGCCGGTTATGCCGCCGTAGGAGTGACCGTAGATACCGACGTCGCCGTTCGACCATTTCTGCTTGGTGATCCACTCGATGAGCTCACGCCCGTCGAGTGCGCTTCGCCAGGAGAAGAGGTCGAACTCCCCACCGGAGCAGCCCGACCCTCGAACCGAGGCGTGCACGGTCACGTAGTCGCGCTCGAACATTTCCGTCAGGGCACGGCTGCCCTTGCCCGCGACGGGATCATCACCATCCGCCGATCCCCCGTCGTAACCGGACATCTCGAAGATGGTCGGGTAGGTCTCGCCCTTCTTGAAGCGCGCGGGCATGCGGACGTTCAGCGCGATCGACGTGCCGTCCGACAGGGTGACATAGGAGTTGGGGCCCTCGGCCGCGGCTCGAGTGCCTGGCATGCTGGAGACCGCGGGGAGCACGATCCAGGCGAGCGCGACTGCAAGCATCGTTCCCACCAAACGCAGAGAGGTCGACCGAGGTGACATAGGGAGATTCCCTCCGTCCATTCTTGGTCCGCCGTCGGGCCCGAGCTCCGTCCGCCGTCGGGCCCGAGCTCGAGTTCGTGCAGTAACGGTTCGGCGCCTCGAGAACCATCTCCTGCCTCGATCTGCCAGCCTGCCCGCGACTCGACTTCGCTCCTTCGCCGCCGGGTTTGGGGTTCCGGCTAACGGCGCTGGCAGCGAGGACAGTAGGTCGTCCCCCGGCCCCCCAGGGTGATCTTTTTCAGCGGAGTCCGGCACCGGGGACAGGCCGTGCCGGAGCGCCCATAGGCGATCAGAAACTCCGCGTTGCGGCCGCTCTCGCCGTCGACCATCCGGTAGTCGCTGAAGGTCGTCCCCTCACGCTCGAGGGCGGCCGCCAGCACTTCGTTTATCGCTGCCTGCAGCGCGACCGCACGCTTCTTGCCCACGGCACGCGAGTTGGGGTTGATCCTCGCCAGCCACAGCGCCTCGTCGGCGTAGATGTTGCCCACGCCCGCGACCGGACGCTGCGACAACAGGTAGGGCTTGATGGGAGCCCTCGTCCGTCTGAGCATCGCAGCGAAACGGTCCGGGTCGAATTCCTCGGTCAACGGCTCGGGCCCGAGCATCCTCAACGTGGGAATGTCGTCGTACTCGC
Organism: Actinomycetota bacterium; assembly: GCA_050693655.1. GTDB lineage: Bacteria > Actinomycetota > CADDZG01 > CADDZG01 > WHSQ01 > WHSV01. The sequence goes on from JBOGWW010000070.1 coordinate 3,798, forward strand.
CCGCCTCCACCACCGCCATGCGACCAAAGCGGCGCACGTCACGAAAGCTCAAAGTTCGCCCGTCGTCGAGTTCGAGCCGGGCGCGCACGTGCGAATCCTCGAGATCGAAGCGGAAGGACCCCGTCATGCCCAGGTGGAGGATGAGCTCGAGGTCCTCGTCCAGTGGGGCGATCATGAACTTGCCCCGGCGTCCGACCGCCAGTATTCGGCGTCCCGGGAGCAACTCGAGACCGGTGAATTGGTGAGGGATGGCGGGATGTGAGTCCCACCACGCGCTCTCGACGCGCCGGCCGGAGAGCTCCGGTTCGAGCTGGCGACGCACCGATTCGACCTCGGGAAGCTCGGGCATCGCCATAAGGTAGTTGACATGACACAACACGAGATCAACCGTGACGCCCTGCCCTACCCGCCGGAGACTCTTGCTCGCAAGCCGGACGTCGGCGGAGGCGACTACTTCGCTCTTGACATTCGCACGGGACGCATTGTCGAGGTGCAGGATTTTCCCGGGGCCCGCAAACCGGCATGGAAGATCCGCGTCGACTTCGGCCCGGTCGTCGGTGAGCTGCAGAGCAGCGCTCAGATAAAGAACTATTCCAGGGACGAGTTGATGGGCCGGCTGGTGGTCGGCGCGATCAATCTCGGCAAGAAGCGGATCGCCGGCTTCACGAGCGAGTTCCTGATACTCGGAGCGCTCGATCCGGACGGAACGGTTCGCCTGCTGCAGCTCGAGGACGGAGTCGAGCCCGGTGCGCCGGTTGCCTAAAGGCCTCTGCCCCAAAGATCGGTCATCGGGCGCAGCCTCCGGTATTCACCGTTCATCACGAGAACGTGGTCGAGCACCTCGATTCCCTCGGAGCCGCCGGCTGCGATCAACTCCCTGGTGAACTGGAGGTCGCTTTCAGAAATAACCTCCAGCGATTCCGAGGCCCGCGACGCCACCATGACGGTATCGACGCCCTGCTCTTGAGGAAACGAGAACAGAAGTTCGAGCGGCAGTGAGCTCTTCGGCTGGTCCTCCGAGGCGTAGGCTTCGCTGTCTCCTACGAAGCCGTCCGCATCTACGCAGGTCACGAACACGATTTCTCCGCCGGCGCTCGAGATGATCGTCGTTAGCGATTGGATGATCTCCTCGGGGCGACGGCGATCGGTGGACGCGCTCGTGGATGTCATGATTCCTCCCGGTTCGGACGATGGTGCGTTCATGACACCGCGGGAAGACGAAGGGGGCTGTGACGCACGTCACAGTTTCGAGAACCATCGAGCGCTCGCGGGCCAAGCCTGCTACTCGCCGAGCAGAAACTCCGCCCATAGCGGGTAGTGATCCGAGATCCGCCACGAGAGCTCGACGTCGTTGAGAGAGGGCATGACGAGACCGCGAAAATCGAATCCACCGGCCCTCCGCGAATAGCGAAGCGAAAGCATCGGCACATTGGGGTTGCCGTCGCGGGTGAACCACGCGATCTGGTCGTAGAAGGCTTTCTTGCCGCTTCTGAAGATGGTGCGAGGCACCATATCCAGCTCGGGCGGTGCGCGAAGTCCGGTTGAAGTGAAGGCTCGGTAGGCGTCATCATCCTTGCGGTCGATGTTGAAGTCCCCGAGCGCAATGAGGTTGTGGCCCCACGATTGCTCGCGCTTCGCCCAGTCCTCGAGCCAGCGGGCGATTCCGCGCAGCTCGCCGAGGCGATCCTCCGCGGTATCTCCGTAGATGACGTGAAGCGTGACCAGGATGAAGGTCTCGCCCCCCGAAGAAAAGCTCACCGCGTAGGGCGTGCGGACGAATTGAGTTCGCAACGAGTCGGGGGCGAGGTCTTCCCCTTGAAGCCATTCGGGCGGCACCACGAGCTCGCCTGCCAGCCCCGAGGTCTTTACCCGGCGCGAGTCGAAGACAAATGCCATACGCTCCTGATTGCCGGCATCGCCGAGAGTGACGTCGGTCATTATCAGCCCCCAGTCGGGGCCGAGATATTTCAGCATGTGACGCAGCGCCTTTATGTTGTCCCTTGTCTCCTGGATCGCAACGACGTCGAAGCGCGCCACGATCTCGGCGATGCACCGGAGTGCATAGAGATTTCGCTTGGGGCGATCATTGGGCGAGGTCACCCACGACTCGCAAAGGTCTCCGAACGCGCGGATGTTCCACGTTGCAACGATCAGGTTGTGATCCAGCCTCTTGGGAGGGATGTCGCTCGACAGACGGGCGCGCAACGCTCGTATCTCGGGGAGCAGGTCCGGAGGGACCGCGGTGAGATCGATCGGGCTCATCGCCTCCCTCCCTCCGCTCCCGGTCCCCTCATCGGTAGAGATTAGACGAGTCCCGCGTCACCGTTCCGTCACCGCGGCCGCGGTTCATACCCGGCGCTTTGAGAGGAGGCAACGGCGATCGGCAACGTCTCTTCATCACTCGATCGAGTGCGCGCGCAGGCCCATCCGAGTAACGACGCGCACTCAATCGGGCATTCTTCTAGTTATTCTCAGCCAGTGACAAAACGCTCCACCTGCGCCATGTAATGGAAGGGGTTACTGGGATAGACCGACAGGGTGAATAAAGTCATCGAAGACCGTGACATCCGCCTCGATCTTCTGGGCGGCTTTGAGCTGATTTGTGACGACCGAGCAATCGAACTTCCGACCAGTGCCCAGCGGCTCCTCGCCTTCCTGGCGCTGCGCGATAGGCCGCTTCTGCGCACCAACGTCGCCGGCGTTTTGTGGAACGACACCACCGACGAGAAATCCTGCGCAAGCCTCCGCTCCAGTCTGTGGCGGCTGCGGCGCTCTGGCTTTCACCTCGTCGAAGCGAGGCGCGCCGACCTTCGCCTATCGTCGCGGGTCTGTGTGGACGTTCACCAGGTGATCGACATGACGCACGAGCTTCTTAGCCAGCGCAGGGGCGCGCGCTTTCTCGATCTGGACGAAGACGAGCTGGCCGGGGATCTGTTGCCCGACTGGTACGACGACTGGGTGCTGGTCGAGCGCGAGCGCCTGCGCCAGCTTCGTCTGCACGCGCTCGAAGCTCTCGCGCTCAGACGACTGGACGTCGGCCGCCACGGAGAGGCCGCCGGAGCCGCCTTGTCCGCGGTGTCGATCGAGCCCCTGCGCGAGAGTGCTCAACGCGTCCTCATCCGGGTCCACCTGGCCGAGGGCAACGTCGGCGAGGCCGTTCGCCAGTACAGGTCCTACAAAGAGTTGCTCTTCGAGGAGCTGGGACTGGCGCCCTCGGAGCAGCTGGAGTCCCTGATGCGCCCGATCATGGAGCGCATCGGCTCGGCCCTCTCCCGGCCGCGACAGCTCATTCTGGAGCGCGAGGAAACCCCGACGCTGCTCTGAGTCCCTCACACAGGCTGCGGATAGAGTGCGGTCATGGCCAAACCGACCGTCTTCGGGATCGTTCTCGCCGGTGGCGAAGGCAAGCGCCTCATGCCTCTCACTGCCCAGCGCGCCAAGCCCGCGGTCCCCTTCGCCGGAAGCTACCGCCTGATCGACTTCGCGCTCTCGAACCTCGTGAATGCCAACTTCCTGAAGATCGCAGTGCTGACCCAGTACAAGAGTCACAGCCTCGACAGGCACATCTCGCAGGCCTGGAGACTGTCTACCCTTTTGGGCAACTACGTCACTCCGGTCCCCGCTCAGATGCGTCGAGGCAAGCGCTGGTTTGCCGGGTCCGCCGACGCCATCTATCAGAACTTCAATCTCCTGTACGACGAGGAACCGGACTACGTGATCGTCTTCGGAGCCGACCACATCTACCGCATGGACCCAAGACAGATGGTCGAGGCGCACATCGAGTCGGGAGCGGGATTGACGGTCGCGGGCATTCGCGTTCCGCAGCGGGAAGCCTCGGACTTCGGCATCATCGAGGCGGAAGCCGACGGAGTCACGATCAAATCGTTCCTGGAGAAGCCCTCGGATCCGCCGGGTCTTGTTGATTCGCCCGAAGAAAGCTATGCCTCGATGGGCAACTACGTGTTCACGGCCGGCTCTCTGATGGATGCCATCAACCGCGACGCCGACGACGAGGACTCGGATCATGACATCGGCGGCGACATCGTGCCGATGATGGTGGCCAAGGGCGAGGGCGCGGTCTACGACTTCAAGCGCAACATCGTTCCGGGTTCGACCGAGCGCGATCGCGACTACTGGCGGGACGTGGGAACGCTTCAGGCCTATCACGACGCCCACATGGATCTCATCTCATACGAACCGGAGTTCAACCTCTACAACTTCGAGTGGCCGATCTTTACTTGGATGCCCGCGCTTCCGCCGGCGAAGTTCGTGCACGAAAGCGAGGGGCGTATCGGCAGGGCGGTCGATTCCATGGTTTGCGCCGGCGCCATCATTTCCGGCGGCGATGTCCGGCGGAGTGTCATCTCACCGGGAGTGCGGGTGAACTCCTACTCACATGTCGAGGGCTCGATCCTGCTTCCCGGAGTCAAGGTGGGACGACGCGCCGTCATCCGTAACACCATCGTGGACAAGAACGTACGAATCCCCGAGGGCTGTGAGATCGGCGTCGACCTCGAGGCCGACAAGGAGCGGTTCACCGTGTCCGACACGGGGATCGTCGCGATCGCGAAGAACCAGAAGATCGAGGGTTGACCGGCCCCCTAGGCGCGGCGGCGGCGCGGTGGGGACATGAACGAACCCCGGCGTCCCGAGGTGAAGACCGCACGTGGCTTGGAGACCTTGAGGCCCTCGGCCTCGAACTCGACCTTCAGGTTCAACTCCGATACCACGATGCTCACGTCCGACTGCTGCTTCGATGTCACGAGCGTTACTCCCGTACCCGAACGTCCGGCGCGCGCCGTGCGACCGACCCGGTGGACGTAGTCTTTGTGATCCTGAGGCGGGTCGTAGTTGATGACATGAGTGATGTTGTCGAGGTCCAGTCCACGGGCCGCAACATCGGTGGCGACCAGCACGTCCACCGCGCCGGTGTCGAAGCGGTGCAGTGCACGCTTCCGCTGTCCCTGACTCAGGTCTCCGTGCATGGCGAGAGCGGTCACGCCCCTCTGCTTGAGCCGCTGGGTCAGACGGTCGGCACCGCGCTTGGTCCTGACGAAGACCAGCGTTAGACCTCGGTCCTCGTTCAGGATCTCGATCAGCTTGTCGACCTTGCCGTGCTCGTCGACGGGGATGAAGCGGTGCTCTGCCTCATCAACCGTCTGGCGC
>JBOGWW010000071.1:0-10447 GCA_050693655.1 Actinomycetota bacterium
GTTCGGATGCGCGAGCGAGGCGACGTTCTGGGCCTCGCCGAAGAAGCGGACAAGGAACTCGGGGTCCTCGGCGAACTCTTGGGCCAGGAACTTTACGGCCACGGAACGATCCAGCCGCGCGTCGCGCGCCCGCCAGACCTCCGCCATGCCCCCACGCCCGAGACCGCTGACCAGCTCGTAGCGGCCCGCAATTAGGTCACCTCGCCTCACTCTGGAAGGCTTTCCCACGAAACCGATCCTCAATCAGGGCACGACCGGGGCCGGGAAAGCCGACGGCCCCCGGGGGGCGGGGGCCGTCGTCAGGGCGGTGCGGGGGGGGAATTCTAGGTTGCGGCTTCGTTTACTCGACCGCGCAGGCGAGGGATCTTGAAATCGGCATGCGCCCAGCACTTGTCGCGCGGGTTGTACTGCGAGAGCTTGGTGGTGCAACCCTCCTGCGAGCACCTGCGCTCTGCGAGTATGCGGCGCGAGGGCTTGGCGGTGAGTGGTGCGGACCCTTTGTGTGTCTGATTCTTCATGGGCGTTCTCCCCAAGTAGGAGTCTGGAGCCCACTCCATCATCCCCTCGGTAAAGGCCCGGTAAAGATTGGGACCCCGCCGGGGGCCGCCCCGAGAGCGGGCCCAACCCCAAGATGGGCCCGCGGGCCCCTAGGGCACCCCTCGGCGGCTTGGCGGCATCCGGTTCATTTGGGTTTCGGATCGCGGGCGGACCGCTCCTGAGTAGGTCGGGATGCTCGCGTTCGTGCCGGCGATGGTGCCTTGGTCGAGCCCCCGACGCCTTCTTGAGAATCGTTCAGGGGAGGCGGCCGCGCCAGAGCATCGAGGTCGCCGCGGCAAGAAGGAGAAGGAGCGCTCCCACGCCTGCGAACGCGTAGGTCACCTCGTCGGGCCGGGTCGTGTAGCCGATCCGCTCACCCAGGCTGGCGTAGACGGACTGGAGATCTTCATCCGTCGGTGCTTCGAAGTAATTCCCACCGGTGGTGGCTGCGATCTGTTCGAGCGTTCGATAGTCCGGCGGTACCGGCAAGAGGCGCTGGTTGCCGAACTGGTCGGGAACGGTGACCACACCGTCCGGGGTTCCGAGGGCGATCGCGTACACGGGGATGTCCACCTCACGAGCCTGGCTTGCGGCGGCCAGGGGGCTGACTCCCGTCGTGTTGTAGCCGTCGGAGAGCAGGAGCACCGCGCTAACGCGCACGCGTTCATCGGGGGTTGGGGAGGGAGAGGGAACGGACGACGGAGTGATGGAGGGGGTCGGCAGGGGCGCGCGTTCGCGGTCGTCTTGCACCAGTTCGACCGATTGAATGAGGGCCTCTCCCATCGCGGTCCCGCCCTCGGCCTCGAGGGACGCCAGTGCGTCGAGCGTGGACGAGCGGTCGGTGGTCGGTTGAGCCAGCACGTTCGCGACGTCGCTGAAGGAGACGACGGCGATGCGGAAGCGCTCGGGCAGCCTGGTTATGAAGGAGGATGCGGCGCGTTTTGCGGCGGTCATGCGATCGGGGTTCACGTCCTCTGCCTGCATCGAGCCGGATACGTCCACCGCCAGGATGACGGTGGCCTCGTCACGCGGGACCGCCACCTCGGCCTGTGGCTTCGCCATCCCCAGCGCAAGCACGAGGAAGGCCAGCGCGAACAGAGCAACGGGCACGCCCCGCCGCCAGGAGGGCTGCGTCGCCACGCTCGCCAGCACCGAGGTGTTGCTGTAGGAGATGGCGTAGCGCATGCGCCGCCGGCGAAGTACCCACTGCACGCCGAGCAGGAGCGGAACCGCGAGGGCAGCGAGCAGCCACAGTGGTGATTCGAAGGTCATCGGTACTGTTCCCTGCGCGACATGTACGCGGCGAAGGGACGGAGCCAGTCCCCAGAGGTGTGAAGGACGACGTGCTCGGCTCCCGCAGACAGAATCTCGTGATGAACGTGTTCGCGCTCGGCGAGCGCCTCGGCAGCGAAGCGTCTGCGCACGGCCGAGTCACCGGTGTCCACGTGCACCTGACGCCCGGTCTCGAGATCGGTGAAGTAGGTGTCGCCGATGTCGGGTAGCTCCATCTCGCGGCGATCCCGGATCTCGACCGCAATGACGTGATGACGCTCGTTGAGCATCGCAAGCGGCTTGCGCCAGTTCGACTCGTCGCGCCAGTCCGAGATGACCATGACGAGGCCCCGGGTTCGAAGAATCAGGGCGGCTCGATGAAGTCCTTCGGCCATTGGGGTCGTGGCTCCCCGAACCGGATCCTCGACGCGCAACCGCGCCAGCAGCCCTACGACACCTCCGCGCCGGGAGGTCGCGGGCCAGATCTCGTCCTTGCGTCCCCCGAAGGTCATCATCCCGAAACGGTTCCCACCGCGCGTCCCGAGATGCGAGGATGCGAGCGCGACGCCCTCGGCGACGTCCAGCTTGCGGCGATCCTGCGTCCCGAAGGTCATGGATGCCGAGCAATCCAGCAGCGCCCAGGTGGTCAGCGCGCGCTCGGCCACGTGCACGCGCACGTGCGGTTCCCCGGTTCGGGCCGTCACGTTCCAATCCATTCGGCGCGTGTCGTCGCCGGCGATGTAGGGACGGACCTGCTCCAACTCGGTACCCTCACCCAGGACGGTCGAGCGGAAATCCCCCGCGGCCAGCCCATCGATGCGCTGGGCGATCCGGACGTCGAGCGCCCTCAGGAGCTGATCGGGCAGGGGGCCGGGACCGGGCCTGTCGGACCGCGTCGGATGGTTGCGGAGGTAGCCGAGCTTCACGCGCTCGAGGTTTGAGTCGACAGCTCGACGCGGGGCACGGGCACGGACTCGAGGACGGCGTCGAGAATGTCGTCGGCGCTCACTCCGGAGGCGAGGCCTTCGTAGCTGAGGACGATGCGATGCCGCAACACGTCCTTTGCTAGTTCGCTCACGTCGGACGGAAGAACATAGCGGCGGCCGCGGGTCAACGCGAGAGCACGCGCCGACTTCACGAGGTTGATCGAGCCGCGCGGGCTTGCGCCGAAGCTGATGTATTCCATGAGCTCACCGCGCCCGAACGCACCCGGATTGCGCGTAGCCATCGTGAGCGCCACCGCGTACTCGGACACCGGCCGGTCGACGTAGACGGTGGCCACGGACCTCTGGAACGCCACGACCTCCTTGGCGCTCATGACCTTGTTCACGTCCACGGGGTTGGCGAGCGAGCGGCCGACGACCTCCATTTCGTCTCCGAAGCTCGGATAGTCGACCACCACCTTCATCATGAAACGGTCCATCTGGGCCTCGGGCAGGGGATAGGTGCCCTCGGATTCGATGGGGTTCTGTGTGGCCATCACCAAGAACGGGCTCTCGAGCTTGTAGGTCTTGGGCCCGATCGTTACCTGCTGCTCCTGCATCACCTCGAGCAATGCGCTCTGAACCTTGGCGGGCGCCCGGTTGATCTCGTCGGCCAGGAGGAAGTTGCAGAAGATGGGGCCGAGTTCGGTGTCGAAGGTGTGACTGTCGGCGCGATAGATGCGCGTTCCGACCAGATCCGAGGGAACCAGGTCGGGGGTGAACTGCACGCGCTGGAACTTGCCTCCGAGGACACCGGCGAGCGTTCGAATGGTGAGCGTCTTGGCCAGGCCCGGAACGCCCTCCAGCAACAGGTGGCCGTTTCCGAGGAGACAGACGATTACTCGCTCGAGCATGGCGTCCTGCCCCACGATCACGCGCTTTATCTCGTACAGCGCATCCTGGAGCTTGCCGTGTACGTGGTCGGGTTCGCCCGCTACGTGGAGTCGCCCGTCGTTCATGTGCGTCCTTTCATTGGAGGATCATTGGAGGATCACAATTCTGTTTCCCTCACGTTTCTGCCGGCCGTACCGGCCGGCTCCAACTCACGACGTCCACAGGGCGCCGTCGGGTAATGCAGCGCGATCGAGCTGTGACGATCGCTAGTCGCCCGGGGGCTCTCCGATGGTGACGGGGAGCTCTTGGGGCCGTCCATCTCGCACGATCTCTATTGTCGCCGTGCTTCCGGGTTGGGTGCCCCGGATCTTGGCGATGAGGTCGCCCGAACTCTCGATCGGTTGAGACCTGTATCGGATTATTAGGTCTCCCTCCTGAAGTCCCGCCTCCGCGCCCCCCGATCCCTCAATAACGCTCGTCACCAGGGCACCCGGCTGGTTCCCCGTGCCGTCCACGAGGGTTACCCCGAGGAAACCGATGGTAGGAGTCTCGCCCTTCTCGAGGGCTTCCGCCACCTGGAAGGCGGTGTCGATGGGGATGGCAAAGCCGATGCCCGCGTTGTCGCCCCCGCCGCTGAGGATCGCATCGTTGATGCCGATCACCCGGCCGGTGCGGTCGACCAGGGCTCCTCCCGAGTTGCCGGGGTTGATCGGAGCGTCGGTCTGAACCGTGCTCACGGCTCCACCGTTCTGGGTCTGCAGCGTGCGGCCCACGGCACTCACGATTCCCGACGTCACGGAGGAATCGAGTCCGAAGGGGCTCCCGATGGCGATGGCCATCTGGCCGACCTCGAGAGGCACGTCCAGTGCGAGGGTGGCCACTTCGAGGTCGTCCGCCTCGGCGTCGACCACCGCGATGTCCGTGTTGGGATCCGTCCCCAGTACCTCTCCGCCCACGCGGCGGCCGTCACTCAGCCGCACCACCACCTCTGAGCTCCCCTCCACGACGTGGGCGGCGGTCAGGATCAATCCACCCTCCTTGTAGACGACGCCCGAGCCGAGCCCCCCGCCGGTCTCCAGCTGGACGACCGAGGGCAGCAGGGCATCCGCGACCTCCGCCACGGGTTCCTCGACCCGGACCGGGACGGGTCCTGCGGGACCGGTGCGAACCCCGGTCGTGGAGGTGTCATCCTCGGTCACCTCGGCCGCCAGATATCCGCCGGTCACGAGGAGCAGGGCGGCGAGGATCCCGGCCAGGATCGTGGCTGCGCTCGGGCGGTTCTTGCGAGGAGGAGGGGGCGGGGCCGAGTAGGGGGGCAGGGTCTGAGTGACCCCGTGGGCCTCGCCGGGGGGCGATCCGAAGGACCGGTTCTCCCGCTCCACCTCCCAGTATGGGCGTTGCGACATGGGTTTCGTCCTCCTAGGGGGCCTGCCTCGTCGATGGGCGACCGTGCGCGTGCTTACCCGCTTGTTCCCCATTTTGAAGGCGGGAGTCTAAAGAGAGAGTAAAAGGGACCTTACGATTTAAGTCATGCGCATCCTCGTGGTCGAAGACGAGCGTGACCTCGCCGATGCCATTGCACGGGGCCTTCGTAACGACGGTTACGCGACCGATGTCGCCTACGAGGGTGAAGAGGCGGTGGCCAAGGTCGAGGTCAACGACTATGACCTCATCTGCCTGGATCTCAACCTACCGGGCAGGGACGGCCGCTCGATCGCACGCAGCATCAGGTCCGGAGAGATCGACTTGCCGGGCGAGCAGCCACGCATACTGATGCTCACCGCACGCGGAGAGGCTGCAGACCGAATCGGTGGCCTCGACGAGGGCGCCGACGATTACGTCGTGAAACCCTTCGACTTCGACGAGTTGCGAGCCCGCATACGGGCTTTGTTGCGTCGCGACGCGGCTCGATCGAGCGCGGTGATGAAGGTCGGCGACCTCGAGCTCGACACCGCCCGCCACGAGGCTCGTCGAAACGGAAGCGAGCTGTCGCTCAGCCCCAAGGAGTTCGCGCTGCTCCGTTACTTCATGAGCCATCCCGGGACGGTGTTCAGCCAGGAGGACCTGCTCGAGCACGTCTGGGACGAGAACGCCGATCCCTTCACCAAGACCGTGCGGGTGACAGTCATGACGCTCCGCAGGAAGCTCGAAGCTGCGGGTGCCGAGCAGCCGATCGAGACCGTCGTGGGCAGCGGTTACCGATTGCGAGAGGAAACATAGATCTGCAGCGGGTGTAGGCAGGGAAACTAGATTGTCATGAAACAGTTCGACTGGACCGACAGGTCGTTGCCCGAGTGGATGCGCTCCGCCCGGTTTCGGCTCGCGGTCGTCTATTCGGCCAGCCTCTTCGTCATCAGCGGGATGCTCATCGCCAGCGTGTACTTTGCGCTGAGCCGATCGGTTTCGGCCAGTGAGTTCGGAGACGACCTCGTCGTCCGCGTCAACACGAGAACCGGCGAGCAGAGGGTGTCCGTCGAACCCAGCTTGAGCCAGGCCGTCAACGACAAGACCCTCGGACTGCTGAAGCGGTTTTCCTTCCTGGCGCTCGCGGGCCTGTTTTTGGTCAGCCTGCTCGTCGGTTGGGTTGTGTCGGGTCGACTGCTCGCGCCCGTGGATCGCATAACCGAGGTCGCCCGCCGGATCCAGGCCACCGATTTGTCGCGACGGATATCTCTGGAGGGTCCCGAGGACGAGTTGAAGCGCCTGGCGGATACTTTCGACTCGATGCTCGAGCGGCTCGACGAGGCCTTTGCCGCCCAGCGCCGCTTCATCGCCGACGCGTCGCACGAGCTCCGCAACCCCCTGGCCGTGATTCGCACCAACCTCGACGTCGTCTTGAGCGATCCCCAAGCCGACGAGGCCGCCCTGCACGACACCACCGTTGTGGTGCGGCGCGCAACCGAGCGCATGGCCAAGATGGTCGATGACTTGCTGGCGCTTGCCCGGCTCGAGTCTCCTCAACAATTGGATGAGCGGGTCGACATAGGAGAGGTGGCCAACGAGATAGCGGACGAGTTCACGGCGGTCGCTCGGTCGCACGATGTCGAGCTGCGCCGTTCGATTACGGATGGGGTCTACGTGGCGGGTGATCGCTATGCACTCAAGCGCGCCCTCGCCAATTTGGCGCATAACGCGGTGCGCTACGCACCCCGTGACTCGGCGATCACCATCGCGGCGGGAAGCAAGGACGGCTGGGTCTGGGCCGCGGTCGAGGATCAGGGCCCCGGCATCGCGGCCGAGCATCAGGAGCAGGTTTTCGAGCGTTTCTGGCGCACGGACAAGTCTCGCTCCCGCTCGCTCGGAGGAAGTGGACTGGGCCTGTCGATCGTCCAGCAAGTGGCCCAGGCTCATTCGGGTCTCGTGAAGTTGTCGAGCGAGGTGGGTCGTGGCTCGATTTTCGTCATCTGGATTCCCGCCCTCGGTCAAGACGTCGACGTCGAGGTCCCCGAGGCTCCCGATCTCGATCCCTCGACGGCGTGACCCTTTACTCGCGTTTAACGGAGTTCGTGGTCGGATGACCGGCGTGACTTTCGATTTGCCCGCCCTCCTCATCCTGTTGCTCGCCGTCCCGGTGCTGGTGATCTTCTACGTCGCCCTCGAACGCAAGCGAGCCGGCGCCGCCGCGACCTTTGCCTCGTCTCACATGCGCGCCAACGTGGTGGCCACTCCCCCTCGCTGGCGACGCCACGTGCCGGCCGCGCTGATGCTGCTGGCGCTGGCCAGTTTGTTGGTGGGGGCGGCGCGCCCCGGCCGATCCCAGGTCGTCACCCGCACCGGGGGCACCATCATGCTGGTCCTCGATGCGTCGAAGTCCATGGAGAGGGGAGACATCGCCCCCAGCCGTTTGGAGGCCGCTCGTAACGCGAGCGAGGTGCTCGTGGACCAGTTGCCCGAGAGCTTCAGGGTGGGCGTCGTGACGTTCAACGGCCAGGCCGTGACCCTGAGCGCTCCCACCACGGATCGCGACGCCATCGCGCTGGCCCTGGATTCGATCGAAACCCGCTACAGGACCTATATCGGCGACGGGATCATGGCCGGGCTGGCCAACGTTCCCGACGGGGGCAAATCCGTCCAGCTCGTCGTCCTCAGCGACGGGGCCGATACCGGCAGCCAGGTCCCACCGTCGGCGGCGGCCGAAGAGGCGGCCACGATGCAGGTAAAGGTGAACACCATCGTGTTCGGCACCGCGAGCGGGAAGGCGGGTCCGGGCGCGGAGGTACTACGGCAGATCGCCGGTGTGACCGAGGGCCGCTTCTTTGCCGCTCCCTCCGCCGACGAGCTCGAGGGCATCTATCGAGACATCGGAGTGCGAGCGTCGAAGAGGATCGAGAGGGTGGAGTTGACCCAGACGTTTGTGGGAGGCGGGTTGTTGTTGATGGTCGTCGCCGCGGCGCTCAGCGCGCTGTGGTTTCGGAGGACGGTGTAGCGACCTCCTCCGGTTCGCAGGTCGCGGTCTCCGATGGAGTGGCTCGTCGGTTACCGAGCTCGGCCAGAGCGATGCCCGCGATGACGAGCGCGGCTCCCGCGAGCGTGTTCACGCCGAGCTCTTCGTTCAGGACCATTGCCCCCAGGGCGATTCCGAAGATCGGGATCAGGTAGGTCACGAACGAGGCGGAGGTCGCACCGATATCGGCGATCAGCCGGTAGTAGAGCACGTAGGCCCAGCCGGTCCCGAGAAGTCCGAGGGCGAGCGTGCTGGCGCTCGCCTCGAGCGTGAAGTCGGGCGGAGTTCTCACGACGTCGACCAGGGCGAAGGGGGCCGTGAGGACCGTCGAGATGAGAAGCTGCGTCGCCGGCAGAGCAAGAGGCGGTAACTCCAGGCCGGACAGGTGGCGGCGCGCGTAGACGAAGCCGGCGGCGTAGGAGAGCGAAGCGACGGTCACCGCCACGATTCCCGCGAGCGACCCTCCAGTGTCGAGTCCGACGATCACACCCACGCCGGCGAAGCCCAGCACCACGCCCGCGAGACGGACGGGCCGAAGGCCCTCGCCCGGGAGTGCGGCCGCCGCGATCACGACGGTGAACAGGGGCGTCGTGGAGTTGAGGATCGCTGTGAGGCTCGAGGTTATGTGCTGCTCCCCCCACGTGATGAGCATGAAGGGCAGGATGTTGGCGATTATCGCCATGACCGTCAGCGTGCCCAGCAGGGCGCGGTCTCTGGGCAGCCGCCCCCCGCGCGCGTACAGCAGGGCGATGAGCAGGAGCGCGCCGATCGCGATGCGGCCCGCCACTATCTGCAGGGGGCTCAGACCGTCGAGCGCCACCTTGATGAAGAGGAAGGACGAACCCCAAATCCCCCCCAACAGAACCAGGCGCGCCGCATCTGAAGGTCTCATGTCTCCCTTCGAACCGGTTCGAGCCGGCGCGGATTCCAGCCCCGGAGCCCACGCCGGACGAGGGGCGGGCAGTGAATGCCCCTTCTGGGGATTGCTTTCGGGCGATACTAGATCGTGCAAGTCGCATGGCCCGTCACGTACCATCCTGACGCCGGCGGATCGAGTCCAGGAGAGAGAGGTGCAATGGAGCCCTACGATCCCAGGAAGCTTCCCGACATGCCCGAGATGATGATCGCCGGGCCCGGGGAGCTCCACGAGGAGGATCTCGACGTGATGGGCCACCAAGTGATTGCCCACTACGGCGACGTCTGGACCGGGCTGCACGAGGACTGCATCGCCGCTCTCGGTGACCTGCTGGGGGCGCAGGATCCTCCCTACGTGATCCCCGGATCGGGAACCGTCTGCCTCGACGCCGCCGTGGGCAACCTCTTCGAACCGGGCCAGAAGGTCGTCGTCGCCGATACGGGCTTCTTCGGAGTACGCCTGAAGGAGGTGGCGACGGCGCACGGGCTCGAGATAGTCGAGTTCCCCGTGAAGGTGGGGGCCCCCATCGACGCCGAGGCCATCGGCGATGCCGCCAAGGGGACCGACGGGGTGTTGACCGTGCACGTCGAGACCGCGACGGGCGTGCGTCATCCGATCGAGGACATCGCCTCGGCGGTGCGTGGAGCGGGCGCGGTCTACGTGGTCGACGGGATCGCTTCGGCGGGGGGCGAGCTGTGCGACGTGGATGCGATGGGAATCGATTGTTTCGTGACCGGCTCGCAGAAGGGACTCGAGGCCCCCCCGGGGCTCGGCATCATCGCGCTCGGTGAGGGGGGCCGGGAGCGGGTGGAGGCTCGTAGCAAACGACCTCATTCCTTCTATCTGGATCTCAAGCGCTGGGACTGGTATCGCAGGGAGTGGGGTTCGTGGCATCCCCATCCGGTAACGATGCCGACCAACATCGTGCTGGCGCTGTACTCGAGCATCCGCCGGATCACCGAATCGGGTATCGAGGCGTGGGTCGAGCAGCGCGCGGCCCTGGCCGAGCGTTGCCGCAACGGCCTCGTGGAGCTCGGCTTCGAGCCCGTGGCGCAGCCCGGCTTCGGGGCCAATCTCGTGGTGGCGATGTGGGCCGAGGAGCCCCTGCCGATCGTCGGCCACCTCCTGAAGCAGCACTCCATAATGATCTCGGGCGGCCTGCCGCCGCTTCAGGGAAAGTCGATCCGGGTCGGCCTCATGGGTCGCACCGCCACCGATGAGATGGTCGACCGCGTGTTAACCGGAATCGCCGAGGTCGTCTAGACCCGGAAGGTCATCAGGCGGGTCGGGTTTTCAACGGTCTCTGCGCAACGAGATCGCCAAATGCTGCAATCGCCTTCTCGGGTCAAGGGGTGTGGAAGAACGACCTCCCGGACGGCCGATTGACACGGTTCTGTCGGAGGCTCTCGCTAGGCTGGATCGATGCGGATCGCAGTGCAGGCGTGGAGCCCCGAGTACGGA
>JBOGWW010000072.1:0-6943 GCA_050693655.1 Actinomycetota bacterium
GAGCAACGCCTTGGTGATAGAGCTGGGCCTGGATGCGCTGCTGCCATTGTCTGCGCTCGTCGAGCAGGGCCTTGCGCAGGCGCACCCGGGCGCGCAGCTCCAGGATGTGCTCCGGTGGGATCCACGACTCCGGCAGGCGCTCGTGGACGAGCAGGTCGACCATGTGGTCGCAGTCCTTGTCATCGGTCTTGGCCCGCCGCTTGGGTCCCCGCCGGAGGCTCGTCTCGGCGGGCTCGGCGAGATGCGCCGTGATGCCGCTCCGCTGCATCTCTTCGGCCACGAAGCGCCACCCGGTCGTCGCCTCGAGCGCGATGTGGGCGTCGCGGCCTTCAAACTGGCTCAACCACTCGCGCACCGGTCCACGCGCCGCCGGGATGATCCGGCCACGCCTGATCTCACCTGTGCTCATGTCTTGCCACCTGAACGTGATCTGTCTGCGGTGCAGGTCCATCGCGCCTACGATCTCCATGAGGGGCCTCCTCGAGCTCCTGAAACTCTTGTGCCTTAGAGCACTCTTGCGTGATTAACACGCTTGTGCCGAGGGGGTCCCTCTTCATGTCATCTTTTCTGATTTCGACCCGGCACGAGTAACCCGTCTAGCACATCCTCGGCGGGCCCGCACCACCGGGGGCCCGCCCGCGGACAGAGCTTGTGCTGCCCGCGGGCGCGCGCCTTTCGGGGGCGCAGTTCTCACCCCGGCGGTCTAATCGACCCAGTCCACCTGAGGCGACCGGTAGTAATTGATGTCCATTACGGCCCAACGACGAGCCTGGTTGGCCAGCCGTTCCCGGTACTCGGTCCATACTCGCCCTTGCTGCGGGGTCCAGCCGATCTCCCCGACGCCGGGCAGCCGCGGGAACGACATCATCTCGGCATCCTTGATGTCCTCGATCGTCTCGGTCCACAGCGGCGCCTCGACACCAATGATGTTGTCGTCGGTGACACCGGTGAGGTGCGCTCCGGGATTCCAGTCGTAGGAGCGCATGACCTCGACCGTTCCGGCCCAGGTGAGTCCGAGATCGGGCGGCACGCCGGGCGCGTATTTCATGTCGAGGTAGACGCGGTTGGCCGGCGACATGACCACCTTCATGTCTTTGGCCACCGCCGTGCGGGCGAGATCGCCTCCGGAGCCTCCGCCGGTGGCGGTGCTCCAGTGCTGGGCGATCGAACCGGGCACGGCGTTCGCTCTTGCGACCTCGGCCCAGCCCATCATGGTCTTGCCGTTGTCGTGAACCATGTCCTGTATCCGATCCATGAACATGATGTAGTCCGGAAGACTCGTTTGGAAGGCCTCGTCGCCGCCCACGTGGAAGTACGGGCCCGGCGTGATCTCGGAGATCTCCCGGATAACGTCCGCCATGAACTCGTAGGTGATCTCATCGTTCACACACAGGGCGCTGAAGCCCACGCCCGTGCCCGTGTAGAAGGGCTCGTCCTCCCAGCCCGGAAGCAGGCGATGGGACGGGACGCCACCGGGGCGGCAGGAGTTGAGTTCGGGATAGGAAACCTCTGCGGCGTTCGTGTGCCCCGGGACGTCGATCTCGGGAATCAGGGTGATGAAACGATCCGCGGCGTACTGCACGATCTCGCCGTACTCGGCCTTGGTGTAATAGCCGCCCGGGCCTCCACCCACCTCGGTGCTTCCGCCGATCAACGCGAGGTTCGGCCAGTCGTCGATCCAGAGGCGCCAACCCTGATCGTCGGACAGGTGCATGTGGAACCGGTTGATCTTGTAAAGCGTCAGCAGATCGATGTAGCGCTTTACCTCCTCGACCGTCAGGAAGTGACGCGCGACGTCGAGGTGCGCACCGCGCCACTCGTAACGCGGGTAGTCGGCGATGTTCACGCCGGGCAACGTCCAGGGACCCGGCTGAACGGAATCGTTCTCGATCTCAGGTGGGAACAACTGACGCAGCGTTTGACTGCCCCTGAAGAGGCCCTCGGCGGTGGCCGCCTGTAGCACGGCACCGTCGTCCGAGACGCTGAGGGTGTATCCCTCCTCGCCGAGTTGGGCCTCGTCGCCCGTCAACGCCAGGTGCACGTTGCGGGGGCTGTTCCCGGGGCTCGCCTTCTTGTTCTGACGTCCCCAACCCTGGCGGGCCACGGGTACGGGATAGCCGGTGGCCGTGCGGAGGAACGACGCAAGCCACTGCGCGACCGGCAATGCACGCCTTCCCGCGTGCCCCGGATCGACCGTGACCTTGCTGTTGGCGCGGAAGGAGTAGACCTCGACGGTGGTCTCCATCGAGACCGGTGCGGGGATCAACTGGGGAGGCTCTGGATCCGCGTTCTCCTCCTGTGCCCGAACCGGTAGCGCGGCCAGGCTCATCATGACCGTCGCGGCGAGAAGAACACCGAGCACGCGAGAGCGGCCCTCGCGCCGCGCTACCCATCGGATGGATGCTTTCGTCGCTATTGCGTGCTTCACGCTACATCCTCCTTCAATCGATCTCCGGTCCGGCGCGCCGATCCAAAGCATTCGGTTTGTCTAGGGCCCCGAGTAGCTCAGGCCGTGCCCAAACGCGTAGAGGACCCGTCCGTCCGCCGCGGGAATCGAAACGGGCAAGAGGCCCGTCGGCTGGACCACGCCGAGAACGACGTCGGCTGCGGCCCGCATGGCAACCGGCCGGCTGCTGTACGTCACCAGGATCGCGTCGGCACCTGGGACGTAGGCCGCGTCGTAGGGCAGGGCCGCGGGTACGACGATCAAGGGTGTACCGGTCGCGGCCACCTGCGCGACGAGTTGCCGTTGAGAGGAGTTTCCGCGCGCGTTCGTGGTCGTAACGATCGCGGCGTCGGCCGTCTGGGCCGCCGCCGCAGCATTCGCTCGCTGCGCCGCGCTCGGGCTTGTGGAAACGGTCTGGAGCGTCGCGTTCAGGCCCTGCTCATTCAGCCGCCCTGCAAGCACGGAAGTGTTTGCCGCCGTGGGCCCGACCACGAGCGCGTTTGGCGTATCGGTGACGGACAGCGGCAAGTCCCCCGAGTCGTTCGCTACCAGCGTCGTGGAGCTCCGCGCCACTTGCTGGGCCGATGCGAGGTGGTCCGAGTTGCCCACCGTAGGTCCCACCAGGTCGGGGTCCGCGAACGGGTCGTGGAACAAGCCTCGGTCGTACTTGGTCTCGAGAATGCGCATGACGGAGTCTTCGATGCGCTTCTTGCTGATGACTCGGGACCTCACGGCCTCCAGAACACCTTCGTAGGCGAGAGGAAGGTCTTCCGGCATGAGCAATACGTCGGCACCGGCCTGAAGCGCCATCACGGCGATCTCGTCCTGGGTCCAGAAGTCGGCCAGCGCCGCCATGTTCAACGCGTCGGTGACGACGAGCCCCTCGAAGCCGAGCTCCTCCCGCAACAGTCCCGTCAGTACCTTGCGCGACAGCGTCGAAGGCAGGTCGGGATCGACCGCCTCGACGACCATATGGGCGGTCATGACCGCATCGACGCCGGCAGCAATCGCCTTCGCGAACGGTGCGACGTGCACGTTCATGAGCGTCTCGCGGTCATACGCGACCAGTGGCAGTCCGAAGTGACTGTCGACGTCGGTGTCACCGTGTCCGGGGAAGTGTTTGATCGTCGCTGAGACGCCCGTTTCCTGCATGGCGGTCACCGCGACTCTGCCAAGTCCTCCAACGAGATCGGGATTTTCACCGAACGAGCGCAGGCCGATGACGGGGTTGACCGGATTCGTGTTGACATCCAGAACCGGCGCGAAGTTCATGTTCACGCCCACTGCTCCGAGCTCCTTGCCGACGATCGTCCACGTCCGCTCGGTCAACGCCTCAGACCGGGTCGCACCTGCCGCCATGTTGCCCGGGAATTCGGTTGCGGGCGCGTTCATGCGGTTGACGATGCCGGTCTCCTGGTCGATCGTGAGGAACAACGGGATGCCCGAGGGCTGGTCGACCGCGATTTCCTGCAGTGAGTTGCTCAAGCCGTTGATCTGCAGCGGATTGTCGATGTTCTCCGACCAGGTGAAGTACAGAATTCCACCGAGGTGGAACTTGCGAACTACGTCTCCGGGAGTGTCGACGCCGTAACTCGCCTGGTTGGTGCTCGCGAAGGTGGCGTCATTTGCATGTTTGCCGTAGGCCCAGGTAGCGAAGAGCTGCCCCACCTTCTCCTCGAGCGTCATCCGCGCCAGGGTGCTGCGGAGAAAGCCCTTCTTGGCATCGAGTGGCGGGCCGGGCCGGTCACGCTCCGCGTGGGCGGGCTTGCCGGTCGAGGCCGATTGCGCCTGCGCACCTCCCGGTGTGGCGGCCAGGGCGAGCGCGACGACCAAGGTGAGGACACCCGCGACCAAGAGGCCCCGGTTCGGGAGGGCTCGAAGCGCGCCGCCGGCGCGCGTAGAGTCGCTAACCCGCGTTGCGGATGGTCTTGCCGGCGGCTGCCCCACGCCGCATCCCCCCTCTGCTACCAGCCCCGCGAGACTGCTGGTCTAGTCCCGCGAGATGACTGGTCTAGACCAATAGAGGTCTAGACCATAGCGGTTGGAAATGTCCCATGTCAACGCCCGTGCCCGATTTCGATGCGCAAACCCTTGGCCGCGGGCTCAGGTCCCGATGTGAACGAGTCCGTCGCGCGAGGACGACACCCGGAGCGCCCCGAGGCTCGGGACGACGAGGTCGGCCGCGGCCAGGGCGACCTCGGGATAGGTCGAGGTGACGGCGATGGCGGCCATGCCGCCACGCCGGGTGGCCTCGATCCCGGTCGGAGTGTCCTCGATCACTACGCAGTCCGGGGGTCGGGCCTCCAGGGCCCGCGCGGCGGCGAGGTAGCCCTCGGGATCGGGCTTACCTCGGTCCACGTCGCCCGCGGTGATAAGCACCTCTGGAAGAGGGAGTCCCGCCCCCCGTATGCGTCCCTCCGCGAGGGGACGGGTGCCGGAGGTCACGATCGCCCACCGCTCCGGGGCCAGAGAGGCGATGAGTTCCTTCGCTCCGTCCATGGGACGGGTGGCCGCGGTGTTGCCCACCTCGGCGTCCTCGAGCAGCCTCGCCTCCTCCGTGGGGTCGAGATCCGGGGCGACGGTCGCAATGGTCTCGACGGTCCTACGGCCATGCGCGGCCTCGACCACCGTCTCGGGGTCGAGGCCCTTGGTCTCCGCCCATTCGATCCAGGCGCGGCGTACGTGCGCGGTCGAGTCCACGAGCACGCCGTCCAGATCGAAAAGGATCGCCCTCACGGCGAACACCACTAGGGGCGATCCCCCCTCTTGAGAGGGATCTGAATGTCGTACCTGTCCGTCCGGTAGAGGGAGCGAACGTACTCGATCACCAAGCCCTCGCGATCGCGCGTCGTGCGTTGGATGAGGAACGCCGGCTGATGTTGGGCAGTACCCAACAGTTCCGCCTCGTTCGCGCTGAGCGCCACCCCCGTGACGATCTGGTCGGCGCTCTCGACCACGACGCCCCATCGTTCCCGTAGCAACTCGTAGAGCGAGCGACCTGCGAGATCCTCCGTCTCGAGCCCGGGGAAACGGGCGCTCGGAAGATAGGCGCGTTCGAACGCCATTGGTTCACCGTCGGCGGACCGAACTCTGTCGATCTTGACGACCGGGGTGTCCGTGTCCACTTCGAGATGACCCGCAACGAACTCGTTCGCCGGCATCACGCCGCGATCGAGCACCGATGATCCCGGCGTCATGCCGCGGGCGCGCATGTCCTCCGAAAACGACGTGAGGCGCGCGGATTGCACGAACTTCGGCTCTGCGACGAACGTGCCCCTCCCGTGCATGCGAAAGACGATCCCTTTGGCCGCGAGGCGCTCGATCTCTTGGCGCACGGTCATGCGCGCAACGCCGTAATGATTTGAGAGCGCGCGTTCGGACGGCAGCAGGTCACCTGGAGACAGGCTCGCAATATAGGCTTCCAGGATCTCCTGAAGCTGTTCGCCCTTGGGACGCCCGTGGGTCAGCTCGGGGGGGAGGGCAGTCTTTGGGGCTTCGCTCATGGCGAGAAACCTAATCTGCGCTCGGAGCCCTCACAAATAGGTTTCACAGGGTCGGAATCCTTCTCCGATAGCGATGCAACAGCTTCTGATTGCGCTCCTCTCCACGCGCGGTATTGGCGCTTTCCCACAGCGGTACATCGACTCGACGCGCGCGCCCGACTTCGATCACCCGAGCGAGAATCAGGTTCCATAGGTAGAGGCACACCAGGGACGAGAGGGCCCCCGTGACGGGGTTATCCGGTGGAAAGGACGAGTCTCCAAACGGCACGAGTGTGTCGAGCAGGTGATCGGCGACCTGGTCGAGCCGCTGCTCGTGCCGGCGTGGAGCGGCCTCCATGTGTTGTCGCGAGGAGACGACCGCGACCTCGACGTCTCGTTGCTTGAACTGAAGCGCGATCTCGACCGGAACGGGATTGACTCCCGAGTTCGAGAAGACGAAAGCGATGTCGCCTTTGGCCGCACCGGCGGTCTCCAGCAGCGCTTCAGCGAGCCCCGAGGAACGTTCCAGGTGGGTGCTCGCGGCCGCGCCCTCGAGGGGGTTGAGCGCCGGATGATAGATGGGATTGACGCACGCAAGCCCGCCGGCCCGATAGAACGACTCCAGAACCGGAACCGCCGAGTGCCCCGTGCCGGCGGTGAAGACGAGGCCGTCCGAGGCGATTGTGTCGACGACCGCGTTTCCCACCCTTTCGAGGACGGCGGCGTTCGTCTCCTCGACCAGGGCAAGGTGATCTCGCATCGCGGGGCCGAACCCTCCGCCGTCGCTCCTCACAGTGCTCCCCTCAGAGCCGAACCCGACTATCTTCGCCTCTTCGTCACCTGCTCCGCGTCTCGGTCCAGTTCGGCGCGGCCCTTGATCCAGTAGAGGATCCAACCGGTCACCGGGACCAGCAAGATCGTCCACCACTTCCAGACCAGAACGCGTCTCACTCCGGTGCGGCGCTGCGTGTCCGAGATGCAGATGAAGGTCGGTACCCACCAAGCGACCGCGAGA
>JBOGWW010000073.1:0-2681 GCA_050693655.1 Actinomycetota bacterium
GTGATAGGGGTACCGGAGTTCGTGATGAACGACTTCGAGCCGTTGATCACCCAATGACCGTCGACGAGCTTGGCGGTCGTCCGGGTCGCCCCTGCGTCCGAGCCCCCGCCGGGCTCGGTCAGGCCGAAGGCGGCCAGCTTCTCGCCGCGGGCCAGTTGCGGGAGCCACCGCTGGCGCTGCTCCTCGGTCCCGAAGTGCCAGATCGGCATGGCCCCCAATCCCACCGCCGCCTCGAGCGTGATCGCCAGAGAGGAGTCGACCCTCGCCAGCCCCTCGATGGCCAGGCAGAACGTGAGGAAGTCGCCCCCTATGCCGCCGTACTCCTCGGGGAAGGGGAGCCCGAACAAGCCGAGCTCGGCCATCTGCTTGACGGCGTCCATCGGCAGCTCGGCTTCCTCGTCCCAGCGCTCGGCGTTCGGGCGGATCACGTCGTCGACGAAGGCTCGGACGGTCGCCGTGAACTCCCGTTGCTCGGGTGAGAGATCGAAATCCATGGCCCAGAGCCTAGCCGCAGGGCGATCCCCCCTGGATGCGCCCCGTTCCCGCCCGATCCCCTTGGGGGGAGGATCACGCTCCGTTAGCGTCGAAACTTGACCCTGCGGTCAAGTAAGGTGTAGGAAGCGGACGAAAGTGGACTCGCGACCGTATACGGACGCGCCAAAGGAGGTACCGCGATGGACTTCGCTCTCAGCGAAGAGCAGGTCGAACTGCAGAAGTGGGCGCACGAGTTCGCCGAGAAGGAGATCCGGCCCGTCGCCGCCCGTTACGACGAGTCCGAGGAGTTCCCCTGGGAGGTCCTGCAGAAGGCCTCGGAGGCGGGGCTCTATTCGGTCGACATCTACCTTCAGGCCCAGCAGGATCCGACCGGACTGACGCTGCCGCTGCTGATGGAGGAGGTCTTCTGGGGCTGCGCCGGCATCGGGCTCGCCATCTTCGGCACGGGTCTGCCCCTCAGCGCTCTGGCCGCGGTCGGCACCTCCGAGCAGCTCTTCGAGTGGGCTCCCAAGATGTTCGGCACGCCCGAGGACCCCAAGGTCGGCGCCTTTGCAGTGACCGAGCCACAGGCGGGCTCGGACGTCCGCAGCTTGCGCACCAAGGCGAAGCGCGAGGGCGACGACTGGGTGCTCAACGGACAGAAGGTCTTCATCACCAACGGCCAGTACGCGGACGTCTACGTCGTCGTTGCGACCGTGGACCCTGAGCTCGGTCACCGGGGCCAGGCGACCTTCATCGTGAGCAAAAACGACCCCGGAATCCGCCCGGGCAAGAAGGAGAAGAAGCTTGGGATCCGGGCCAGCGACACCTCCGAGGTGCTGCTCGAGGACTGTCACATCCCCGGTGATCGCGTGCTCGGCGGCCTCGACCGGCTCGAGGAGAAACTCGGCAAGGCTCGCAAGGGCGAGTCGAGCGGCCGCTCCTCCGCTGCGCTCCGCACCTTCGAGGTGACGCGTCCGGCGGTCGGCGCCCAGGCAGTCGGTATCGCGCGCGCGGCGCTCGAGTTCTCGATCGACTATGCCAAGGACCGCAAGGCCTTCGGCGTGCCGATCGCCCAGCACCAGAGCATCCAGAACCACCTCGCCGACATGGCCACCGAGGTCGAGTGCGCCCGCCTGCTCGTCCACCGGGCGGCCTGGCTGGCGGCCAACGGTCATCCCTTCAACAAAGCCGAGGGTTCGATGAGCAAGCTCAAGGCCGGCGAGGTCGCCGTCAATGTCACCGAGCAGGCGGTACAGGTTCTCGGCGGCTACGGCTACATCAAGGATTTCCCCGTCGAGAAGTGGTACCGGGACTCGAAGATCTACACGCTCTTCGAAGGCACGAGCGAGATCCAGCGGCTGGTGATCGCACGGGCACTCACCTCGTAGCTTCGCCCGCTGATGGAACCTGATCCGGCAATTGGCTCACCACGAACCAATCGGCGTCAAACGTCCGGGCTTCGACCTGTGTGTGCGCACGGCCGCGCCGCTTCGGGGGCTCAGGCCCCGTAAGTCAGCATGATGTTCGTCTCGCCCTCGCACTCGCCCCGACGTAGGATCAGCGAGCCGGTGTTGCGATCCCTGGTAAAGAAGATCTCGGCCTCGAAGCCCTCGTTGTCCTCGCCGACTATCTCGTAGCCGCCGTCCTTCAAGAGATTCAGCAACGGCGTGTAGAGCTCGTCCACCTCGTCCTCGGCCACGGCCCGCGCACCCACGAAGCCGTTGCTCTTGCGAGCGCGCACCACCGTTCCGTAATCGTCCAGCGAGATGCCCTCGGGCAAGACCGACAGGTCGGCCGCGGGCACGAGGGGCTCGCAAGCTTGCGCGAGCCCCTCGGTGTCCGAGCAGGCCGCCAGACCGAACGACGCAGCACAGGCACAAGCAAGTGCCACCGCTCTGCTTCTCGTCGTCTGCCTCAAGCCGATCCTCCAGAGCCTGATCTCGTTGCTTCTCTGCTAGTCCGGCAGGTCGGTGCTGTAGACGCCGCGTCCGAAGGTCGAGGCGAAGATCGTGCCGGAGGGCTCGTGGACCCGTAGATCCGTGGTGGGCACGAGCGGCAGGTTGTCGCCGAGCGTCAGCCAGGAGCCGCCGCCGTCCGTGCTCAGGAACACCCCGACGTCGCTCGCCACGAACAGCGTCTCATCGCTGATCACGATGTCGTTGACCGGAGCGTCGGGCAGGTTGCCGCTGATGTCGTCCCACGAA
>JBOGWW010000074.1:0-5995 GCA_050693655.1 Actinomycetota bacterium
CCGCCGCCCTCTTGTAGGCGCGCCACATAACGACGGTGTCGCGCAGCTCGGAATGCTCCTTGCCGAGCCTCTTGAGCTCATCCGGGCGCGCGGCGACTTCGGGGTCGGACAGCGAGCGCTCGACCTCCTCGAAGCGGGATTCGATCTCTTTCAGTTTCGTCTCTGGTAATTGCACGTTGCTCCTTAGAAGAGGACGTTCATCGCGTTGACCACGCGCGTCCCCAGCTCGCGGGCGCCCTCTATCTCCACCAATCCGGTCCGCATCGTGCGCCCCGGATCCCAGCGGCCGCAACTCAAGCAGATGAAGGTCTGAAAGTCCATGACCAGACGAACGTCGACCTCCGGGGTGATCGAGGGAAGGACCTTCGCCCTGCCATCTTCGACGCGGATGGCTCGCTGCCCGTTACCCACTCCGTCTATGTGCCACAACACCACGGAGCCCTCCGGCGCAGCCGCGTTCTTCCCCACCACCTTGGGCATTCCCAGGAAGAGCCGCTCGAAGACGTGTTCCGGGATCAAGCCCCTCAGGTGGCCTCGCTTACCGGTCGCACGCCGGATGTCCTGTTCGTGGACCCAGGTGTCGACGATTCGAAAAGACATCATGTCCCCGACCGTCCCCTCACCCGTAGGGGTCCACGTTCGTTTGTTGAAGTCGGTATCGGTCATGCGGCTCAGGGCGCGCGCACGCTCGCGCGTTACGGCCCGGTACTCCGCCAGCACTTCCTGGGGATCGTGCTTTCGCCGGTGGTCGACCTCGGCCTCGTTTCGCTCGCCGAGGTGGTTCTTCACATGGTCCGCAGACGGAGCCTCGTGGTCGATGGGTGGATGTCCGAGCAGCCAGCGCTCGACTCCGATGAGATGGCTCAACTGATCCTTAACCGTCCAACCCGGGCAGTCGGTGTCGGCGAGCCACTCCTCGTCCGTGAGCGTGCCGCACAGCGTGCTCAGGGTGTTCCACTCTTCGCGCAACATCGCCGCGCATTCATAGCCCGAGACCATGACCTCAATATAAGGCTAGGAACCCCGCCCTTCGGGCGGGGTTGGCTCTCTATGAGACGGGTGCTTCGGGGCCCTCTTCCGCCGCCCTCGGCGACCTGATGTCCGCCGCGACCGCCTGCATCGCGACGATCGCCACCTCGATCTGGTCGAGCGTCGGGGGCTTGGTGGTGATGCGCTGGAGGGCCAGCCCCGGGAGCATCGATATCTTGAAGAACACGGAGTCCTCGTTGCGACTTGCGAGCTTGATGGCCTCGTAGGAGAACCCGGCCAGCACCGGGATGGCGGCGATCCGGATCGCGATGCGAACAATCAGCCCGGCGTCCGCGAGCGCGAGGTCCATGAAGAAATGCGCCACGATCGTCAAGAACAGAACGATGAACAGAAAATTCGTGCCGCAGCGTACGTGGAGCGTGGAGTACTTACGATCGATGAGCCCGGGATCGAGCGGATCGCCGTTCTCGTAGGCGTAGATCGTCTTGTGCTCGGCCCCGTGGTACTGGAACACGCGCCTGATGTCCTTGAACAGACTGATCAGGAGCAGATAGCCCACGAACATGCCGAGTCGGAAGGCCCCCTCGATGAGGTTGAACAACAGGGGTTGGTCGCTCATCGACTCGCCCGCGAGGCTCTCGACCAGGCGCGCGCCCAGGACCGGAAGGGCGATGAACACCGCCGAGAACAAGATCATCGCCAGTCCCAGAGACCAGCCGAGCTGCTTGTCCGACAGATCGTCGTCTTCCTCGTCCAAGGAGTAGTTGGCCGAGATCATCAGGGCCTTGATGCCGATGGCGAGCGATTCGCCCAGCACCAAGCAGCCCCGGACCAGCGGCCACCTGAGCCAGCCATGTCTCTCGGCCAGGCTGGGAAGGGGGTGCTTCTCCACCGCGATGGACTCGTCGGGCTTGCGGCACGCGACCGACCACGAGGCCGGTCCCCGCATCATCACGCCTTCGAGCACCGCCTGCCCCCCGATCGAGGGACGCGGTCCCCGCTGGTCCTGCCCGCCGTGGTGGTGGTGATGGCCGGGATCGTCAAGCGGCTGGTTGTCGGTGCCCTCGGCCATCCGCGTCAAGATCCCCTGATCATCCGGTGACGTCCGCCTAGCTCTCGTCACTCGGGCCGGCGGGCTCCGATGGGGTCTCGGACGCCTCAGGCTGCGCCTCCGCGGGGGCCGTGGCCCGGGCGCGCTTCGCGTACTTGCGCTGGAAGCGCTCGACCCGGCCACCGGTGTCCACGAGCTTCTGCTTGCCCGTGTAGAAGGGGTGGCACTGGTTGCACAGCTCGACGTGCAGCTCGGACTTCGTGCTCCGGGTGGTGAAAGTGTTGCCGCACGAACAGGTCACGTGGGTCTGCACGTAGGTGGGATGGATCTCAGTCTTCACGTTCGGCACCTTCTCTCGGTTGCTGTTGCTCTTGTGGATCGGTCGGTTCCCGGGAGCCGTTCTCGCGTGCCTTCCGTTTGGCCTCGTAGGCGACCGACGCCCTGGCCATGACGTAGAAGGTCAAGATCAACCCCCCGAGCAGTCCGATGATAGTCAGCCACTCGGGTAAACCCAAACCGAAGAGCACTTCTGCGAACCCCTAGCCTCGTTAGCCGGAAGTTGCTAGTCGCCCTTAACCGGTACTTTGGCGATCTCGCGGAGGAACTGGGCGTTGCTCGCCGTCGTCTTCATCTTATCGATCAACAGCTCGAGCGCCCCACCGCCTTCGAGTCCGTGAAGGACCCGGCGCAGCCTCCACACGATCTGGAGTTCCTCGGGCTTCAACAACAGCTCTTCCTTACGTGTTCCCGAGGCCTGGATGTCGATGGCCGGGAAGACCCGCTTCTCCGACATCTTGCGATCCAGCTTGAGCTCCCAGTTACCGGTGCCCTTGAACTCCTCGAAGATGACCTCGTCCATGCGAGAACCGGTATCGACAAGGGCGGTCGCCAGAACGGTGAAGGAGCCGCCGTGCTCGATGTTGCGAGCCGCTCCGAAGAACCGCTTCGGCGGGTAGAGGGCGGTCGAGTCCACACCACCGGACAGGATGCGTCCGGAGGCCGGGGTGGCGAGGTTGTAGGCGCGGCTCAGACGCGTGATTCCGTCGAGCACGACCATTACGTCCCGACCCATCTCGACCAGTCGCTTGCAGCGCTCGAGGGTCAGCTCGGTCACCTGGATGTGGTCGTCGGACGGCCGGTCGAAGGTCGAGTAGATGACCTCGGCCCCCTCGACGCTTCGCTGCATGTCGGTGACCTCTTCGGGTCGCTCGTCGACGAGCAGCACGACGAGATGCACCTCGGGGTTGTTACGCCGCACGGCGTTGGCGATCTGCTGCAACACCGTCGTCTTACCGGCCTTGGGGGGGCTCACGATCATTCCCCGCTGCCCCTTTCCGATGGGTGCGACGAGGTCGATGATGCGAGCCGTGACGGCGCGCGGCTCGTCGGGGTGCTCCAGCATGAGCCGTTCCTGCGGATACAGCGGGGTCAGGTCGCCGAAGCGCGGCCGGTTCTGCGCCCGGTCCGGTTCCTGATCGTTGATCTTGTGGATCTTCAGCAACGCCTGGTACTTCTCGGAGTCCTTGGGCGAGCGCACCGAGCCCGTGAGCTCGTCACCCTTGCGGAGCCGGAAGCGCCTGACCTGCGAGGCGGAAACGTACACGTCCTTGTCGCCGGGGAGATAACCGCTCGTGCGGAGGAAGCCGTAGCCCTCGGGCAGGAGGTCGAGGATTCCCGTCCGCACCTCTGCGTTGGGATCGTCCTCGGCCTCGAGCTCTTCCCAGCTCTCCTCGCGCATGTAGGGCTGGCCGCCCCCGCCACCACCTCTGCGCCGGCGCCGCCGGCGTCCGCCGCCCTGCGGCTCGGCCTTCTCGCGCGGGCGATTGCGATTGTCCCGTCCCTTCGGGCCGCGGCCTCGGTTGCGTTCGCCGCGGTTGTCACCGCCCCTCGAAGAGTCGCGTTCGTCGGCGGCACCGTCATCGCGCACACCCGAAGAACGCTTGTCGTCCGAGGTGGATTGAGCCTGGCTCCTATTGTCGGTTCCAGATCCGCCACCGCCCTGGCCGGACGACTTGTCGCCCGCGCTGAGAGGAGGCGCCTGCTCGCGCTTGCGCTCGCCGGAAGACTCCGACCGGCTCTCGTTTTGGTCTTGCTTGGGCGAACTCTGGTTGTCGGGCTTGGATTCCGGCCCGTTGCGCTCCTTCTGCCCCCCCGAGCTCGTTGACGTCGCGGCGCGTCCGTTGCCGGAGCCCGCGATCTTGTCGATGATCTCTGCCTTCTTCAGCCCCGTGACCTTCAGGTCGAGAGACTTGGCAATTTGCTTGAGCTCGGTTACCGCTTTGGACTCGAGTACCGAGCGATCTAACGTTTCAGCCACTTAGGCCTCCTGCATTGATGGAAGTAGCTCGCCGAGATGGGGCATCGCCTCTCGCCAGTCATCGGAGAAGCGCTTGAATCCCGAATCGGTGAGCGGGTGTTTCACAAGTGATTCGAAAACCTTGAACGGCATCGTCGCGATGTCCGCACCCATACGCGCAGCCTCTACGACGTGCAGGGGATGACGCAGGCTCGCGGCTAGAACCTTTGTCGTGTAGCCCTGAACGGCATAGATCTCGCAGATGTCGGACAGGAGCCGAAGGCCGTCCGTTGCGATGTCATCCAGCCTACCCAAAAAAGGAGAGACGATGTACGCGCCGACTTCGGCCGTGAGAATCGCCTGGGTCGCGCTGAAGTTCAGCGTCATGTTCACCTTGATGCTCTCGTCCGAGAGCGCACGCGTCGCCGCCAGACCGTTGGGGGTCGACGCTATCTTGACCACCGCGTTGTCGGCGATCTGGGCGATCTCGTGTCCCTGATTGACGAGATTGTCGGTGTCGTCGCCGACGGTCTCGATGGAGACGACCCCATCGACGATCGAACAGATCTCCTTGACCAGGGGCAAGAAGTCGGCGCTCTCTTTGCCGATCAACGTGGGGTTGGTGGTCACGCCCCCAAGGACGCCCCACCGGACCCCTTCACGGATCTCGTCCAGGCTTGCCGTGTCAAGAAACAGCTTCATGTGACCTGCCCCCTTCTCTGTTCTCGCGGTCGACGACGCCGACGGCGCGGCTCAACAACTTTTCCTCTTCTTCGGCGACCGCTACCTTGCCGCCCTCGACCGACTTCAATGCCTGAGCAATCACGTGACTGATCGTCTCCGAAAGCGTGTGGTCGAGGTCGTAGTGCGAGATGATCGGCACCCCGCGCATCATTGCTGACGTAACCATGTATTTCTGGATCCTCCTGATCTTCTGGAAGTTGGCGAGATAGCGGCTGTCG
Source organism: Actinomycetota bacterium (assembly GCA_050693655.1). Taxonomy (GTDB): domain Bacteria; phylum Actinomycetota; class CADDZG01; order CADDZG01; family WHSQ01; genus WHSV01. The sequence goes on from JBOGWW010000074.1 coordinate 5,300, forward strand.
TTCCGGTGCCTCGAGTCGGTGTTGCGCCTATAGAAATGACTGCGATGAAGCTTCTCGTCGTCGACGCTGATCAGCACCGACACCACGACGGCCCTGTCGCTGTCGATCTCGTCGAGAGACTCGATGAAGCCGGGAACCAGGTGCGCTCCCTCGAGTATCAAATCGGTTCCCTCGGCGATCGCGCGACTGATGAGTGATTGCGCTCCCACCGCAACCGCCGCCGCCTGCTCGCGGAATCCGATGATGAGCCTGTCGCCCGAATGCGGAATGGGCTGTCGTACTGCCTTATCGGCCTCGAAGCTCGAGGAGTAAAGCGTGGGAAACATCTCGGGCGTAAACGCGCTCCGCAGGATCTCGCGCACGGCATCCGTCGAAACGACCCGCGTGATGCCAAGACGAGACGCGAGCTGGGTGGCGACCGTGGACTTCCCCACTCCCGTCGCCCCACCGATCAAGATGATGAGCGGGACGTCGAGCTCCGCAACGGACTGCCACTTGATGAAGGCCTCGGCGTACTCGTCCCCGGCCTCCCGCCGGAGCACCTCGAGCGTGATATCGACGAGCTGATCCTGGCTGACCTGCTTCAGCCCCCCGGCGATCATCTCCTGCTCGATCTTGTTGGCCACCTGGTAGGAGCGGCCCGGTCCCAGGCCGGTCATCATCAGTGAAGACGCAGTCAGGCCCTTCGAGTACGGG